>NZ_JBFTRJ010000015.1:0-186295 GCF_056399465.1 Variovorax sp. 01N425
GAGCGCACGGTGCACTACATCGGGCGGGTGGGGCTGGACCATGTGAAGAAGAAGATCCTGGAGGACACCGAAGGCCGCAAGGCGCTGTGGGAGCGGCTGCAGTTCGCGCTGGATGGGGAGCCCGATCCGTGGTTCGAGTCGAGCCAGGCCTCGGTGGATGTGCGGCAGTTCACGCCGGTGGCGGTGGTGGATGACAAGGCGACCCAGGCGGCCTGAAAGGAGCAACAGCAAATGAGCAACAACAACAGCAACCCCAACAACAGCGGCAACGAGTGGCAGGTGATCTGCCGCGTCGAGGACATCCCGGTGCTGGGGGCGCGCCGCGTGGCACGGCCGGTGGGCGTGGATGTGGCGGTGTTCCGCAATGCCGAGGACCAGGTGTTCGCGCTGCTGGACCGTTGTCCGCACAAGGGTGGGCCGCTCTCCCAGGGGATCGTGTTCGGCACCAGCGTGGCGTGTCCGCTGCACAACTGGGCCATCGGGCTGGAGGACGGGTGTGCCAAGTCGCCGGATGTGGGGTGCACGCCGAAGTTTGCGGTGAAGGTCGCCGAAGGCGTGGTGCATCTGGATTCGAAAGAACTCGCGACGCATGCCGTCGAACTGGAACGCCCCGTTGCAGGGCCCGCGAACCGCACCCGCCTGTCCGAAGACACGGCCGCCTGAACCGCGGAGCCACCATGAGCCTCACTCTGACTTCTTCGACGCCTGCGACGCATGTGCGGGCGCCCATGGCGCTCGGCCGCTGCACCCTCGTCGGCGCCGGCCCCGGCGATCCCGAACTGCTCACGCTGAAGGCGCTCAGGGCCATCCAGTCGGCCACCGTGCTGCTCGTCGACGACCTGGTCAGCGACGACATCGTCGCCATGGCAGCGTCGGGCGCGCGCGTGATCCACGTCGGCAAGCGCGGCGGCTGCAAGAGCACGCCGCAAAGCTTCATCGAGCGGCTGATGATCATGGCGGTGCGCGAAGGCGAGCACGTGGTCCGGCTCAAGGGCGGCGACCCCTTCATCTTCGGCCGCGGCGGCGAAGAGGTCGAGCACCTCGCGCAGGCCGGCATCCATGTGGAGGTGGTGAACGGCATCACCGCCGGCCTGGCCGGGCTGACCTCGCTCGGCGTGCCGCTCACGCACCGTGCGCATGCGCAGGGCGTGGTGTTCATCACCGGCCACGCGAAGCCCGGATCGCCGGGGCCGGACTGGCGCACGCTGGCGGCCACGGCCCATTCGGCGCGCCTCACGCTGGTCATCTACATGGGCGTATCGAGCGCGGGCTCGATCCAGGACGAACTGCTGAGCGGACTGCCGCCGGCCACGCCTGTCGTGGTGGTGCAGAACGCCAGCCTGCCGTTGCAACGGCACGCCGTCGGCACGCTGGCGACGCTGCAGCGCACGATTGCCGACAACAGCCTTGGCAGCCCCTCGATCATCGTGGTCGGCGATGTCCTGCAAGGGCTCGCGGCCGCAGCTTCCTCCGCGCAGCCCGCGCTGGAGAAGGCCGCCTGAGGCGCGGCCCCTCCCCCTTTTTCCGTTCAGCTTCTCACCCTTCAATTCCAAAGAAAAAATCCATGGCCTACCTGCAGCCTTCCGAATTCGTCACCAAGATGGTGGACGCCGGTGAATCCAAGATCTTCATGTCCACGCGCGACACGCTCATCCGCGCCTTCATGGCGGGCGCGATCCTCGCGCTGGCGGCGGTGTTCTCCGTCACCATCAATGTGCAGACCGGCTACTCGATCATCGGCGCGATCCTGTTTCCCGTCGGCTTCTGCATTCTTTACCTGCTCGGCTTCGACCTCCTGACCGGCGTGTTCGTGCTGACGCCGCTCGCGCTGATCGACAAGCGGCCGGGCGTGACCATTGGCGGCGTGCTGCGCAACTGGGGCCTGGTGTTCGTCGGCAATTTCCTCGGCGCCTTCACCGTGGCCGTGCTGATGGCCATCGTCTTCACCTTCGGCTTCACCAGCCCGCCCGACAAGGTCGGCCAGGTGATCGCCACGATCGGCGAAGCGCGCACGCTCGGCTACTCCGCCCATGGCGCCGCGGGCATGCTGACGCTCTTCGTGCGCGGCATGCTGTGCAACTGGATGGTGTCCACCGGCGTGGTGGGTGCGATGATCTCGACCTCGGTGACCGGCAAGGTGCTGGCCATGTGGATGCCGATCATGGTGTTCTTCTTCATGGTGTTCGAGCACTCGGTGGTCAACATGTTCCTGTTCCCCTCGGCGCTGCTCATGGGCGGCAATTTTTCGATCATGGACTACATCATCTGGAACGAGATCCCCACCGTGCTGGGCAACCTCGTCGGCGGCCTGTCGTTCACCGGCCTGACGCTGTACGCCACGCACGTGCGCACGGCGCCCAAGCGCGTTCCGCGCTGACCTGCGCACCGACGCCGCGTGACGATGCGCTCCGGCCTCGCGGTCTCCATCGGCCAGTACTCCGACAAGGGACGCAAGGATTCCAACCAGGACTTCCACGGCGCCGCCCTGCCGGAGGCGCCGGGCCGCAGCGCCAAGGGCGTGGCCGTCGCCATTGCCGACGGCATCAGCAGCAGCGACGTGAGCCACGTGGCCAGCGAGTCGGCGGTCAGGAGCTTCCTGACCGACTACTACTGCACCTCCGACGCCTGGAGCGTGAGCCGCTCGGCGCAGCGCGTGCTCACGGCCGCCAATGCCTGGCTGCACGCGCAGACCCAGAACAGCAGCGGCCGCTTCGACAAGGACCGCGGCTACGTCTGCACCTTCAGCGCGCTGGTGATCAAGTCGACCACGGCGCACGTCTTCCATGTGGGCGACACGCGCGTCTACCGCTGGCATGCCGGGGCGCTCGAGCAGCTGACCGAAGACCACCGCGTCTCGGTGGCCGGCGGGCACGGCTATCTGAGCCGGGCGCTGGGCGTGGGTCCGCATGTGGAGATCGACTACCAGGCCCTCGCCATCGAGAAAGGCGATGTCTTCCTGCTGACCTCCGACGGCGTCCATGAACACGTGGATGCGGCCGCCATCAGCACCGCGCTCGATGCCCACCCCGGCGACCTGGACGCCGCGGCAAGAAGCATCGCCGAGGAAGCGTACCGGCGCGGCAGCCCCGACAACCTGACGGTGCAGATCGTGCGCGTCGACGCCCTGCCCGACGGCGAGGTCAATGAACTGCAGGTGCAGCGCGCGGCACTGCGCCTGCCGCCGATGCTCGAAGCGCGCATGCAGTTCGACGGCTACACCATCGTGCGCGACCTGCACCGCAGCAGCCGCAGCCACATCTACCTGGCGGTCGACAACGACACGGGCGAGCGCGTCGTGCTCAAGACGCCGTCCGTCGACCTTCAGAACGACGAGGCCCATCTCGACCGCTTCCTGCTCGAGGAATGGGTGGCGCGGCGCATCGACAGTGCGCATGTGCTCAAGCCGCATGTGCCGCAACGCAAGCGCAGCTATCTTTATGTGGCCATGGAGTTCGTCGACGGGCAGACGCTCGCGCAGTGGATGGTCGACAACCCGCGGCCGAGCCTGGAGTCGGTGCGCGGCATCGTGGAGCAGTTGGCCAAGGGGCTGCAGGCCTTCCATCGCATGGAGATGCTGCACCAGGACCTGCGGCCCGAGAACATCATGATCGACCGCACGGGCACGGTGCGGATCATCGACTTCGGCTCGGCCTGGGTGGCGGGCCTGGGCGACAGCAAGCTGGCCGACCCGGCCCAGGTGCTGGGCACGGTGCAGTACACGGCGCCCGAATACTTCGTCGGCGACGGCGGCTCAGCGCAGTCCGACCTGTTCTCGCTGGCCGTGGTCGTCTACCAGATGCTGACTGGCCGCCTGCCCTACGGCGCGCAGGTGGCGCGCATCCGCACGCGCGCGGACCAGCGCAACTTGCAGTACCGCCCGGCACTCGAAGCGCAGCGCGCCATCCCCGCATGGATCGATGAAGTGCTGCGCAAGGCGCTGCACCCCAACCCGCTCAAGCGCCATGAAGCGCTGTCGGAATTCGTCGAGGACCTGCGCCAGCCGCATCCTGATTTCCTGGCCCGGCGCGGCACGCCGCTCGTCGACAAGAACCCGGTGGTCTTCTGGAAATGCACCGCCTTGCTGCTGGGCATGGCGGTGGTGGTGCTGCTTGGTGTGATCAGCCTGCGCAGCTGAGGGAGCGAAGGCCGCCCGCTCGGCCGCTCACCACTTGACCCGCACGCCGAGCGACGCGTTGACCGAACTCTTCACCTTGGCGTCCCCGCCCGAGGACCAGAGCTTGCCCACTTCGCCGTACAGGCTGGTGGTGTTGCCCAGCGCCAGCGTGAAGCCGCCCGCCAGCTCGGTGCTGGTGCCGCCGGTCGGCGCCGCGATGTCGGTGCGCGTGGCGCCGTTCACGAAGCGCGCCACATCCGCGCCGCTCGAACTCTTGTAGACGTTGAAGCGGCCGTACGGCTGCAGCGTGCCCAGGCCGGTGGCGAGCTCGCCCTTCACGCGGATGCCCGCGCGTGCGATCCAGCCGCTGTCGGCCTCGGGCTGGACCACCGCGCCGACGATGGCCGAGTTGTTCAGGTCCAGGTGCTGGTGGATCAATTGCAGCTGCGGCTCCACGCTCCAGCCGCTCGCGCCCAGCGCGAAGGCCTGGCCCACTTCGATCGAGCCCAGCAGGCTGTGGCCCTTGCCTTCCACGCCGCCGCCGAGGTTCGGCTGCACCGTGTAGCGGTGCCGGCCCGACTGCACCACGGCGTCGGCATACAGGCCGCTGTCGCCGCTGTAGGTGCCGTAGATGCCCACGTACTGGCTGCGCAGGTCGTTGCGGCCCACGCGCAGGTTCTGCAAGCCGCTGGCAAAGCCGTTGACGCGCGCATCGCCGTCGAGCTGGCCCACGTAGAGGCCAGCGCGCCAGTTGGGTGCGGCCAGCAGGTCGGTGCCGGCCTGGACGCCGGTCAAGCGCCCCTTGCTGGTGGGCGAGACGGTGCCGCCCTGCCGGATGTCGAGGTCGGCGGAGAGCACGCGTGCCCAGGCGCGGCGCTGCGAACCCGCCGGCGCTGCGGCCGTGCCCTTCACATCGTCGTCGCCCACGCGCTTGCGCAGGTCGCCCAGCATCGCGATGCTGCCCTGGCGCAGCTGGCTCGGTAGCGCGGAATACAGCGAGGCCTCGGCGCGGTAGGTGGGCACGACGACAGGTGGCGCGGCTGGAAGGTCCGGGGGAGACGGCGCCACGGGATCGGCCGGCGGGACCACGTTCGTGGTGGAGCGCAGGTACCAGTTCTCCCCTGCCCCACCCGCATCGGCGGCATGCAGGCGGTACTCGTAGGCACCCGCATCCACATGGCCGCCCGCGAGCGAGAAGGCGCTCTTCGTGGTCTGCGCGGTGGTGGTGGCGCCGTTGCGTGCACTGATCACCTCGATGCCGTTGCCGCTGGTGAGTGCGCCCAGTCCGCTCAGGTTGGTGACCTGCACCGTCGTGCTGCCGCTGGCAACGGCAGTGGGTCCGTCGAGCACCAGCCGGTCGCTCGCGCTGCCATCGGCGCCCAGCGCGGTGCCCAGGCGCAGCACGCCGTTGTTGCCGGCGTAGGGGCCGCTGACGGTCAAGGTGGTGCCCGGCGCACTGCCGACGAGCGAGACGGTGCCGCTGTTGGCAAGCGAGGCCACCGTCTGGCTGAAGCCCGCCAGGTCCAGCGTGGCGCCGGCCGCCACGCTGTGCGCGGAGCTCGCGCTGAAGGTGTTGGCCGCGCCGGCACGCAAGGTGCCCTGGGCCACGTTGGTGGCACCGGTGTAGGTGTTGGCGCCCGTCAGCGTGAGCGTGCTGCTGCCCTGCTTGGTGATGAAGCCGCCGCCGCTGATCGCGCCGCTGAGCGTTTCGCTGAAGGTGCCGGTGTCGATGACGGGGTCGTTGCTGCCGGTCAGCTCGATGGCATTGGCGATGGTCAGTCCGTCGGCGCTGAAGCCGAGCGTGGTGCCGTCGTCCATCGCCAGCGTGCCGGTGCCCAGCGCCTGGCTGTGGCCGAGGTCGAGGCGGCCCTGCTTCAGCGCGGTGCCGCCGGTGTAGGTGTTGGCGCCCGACAGCGTCAAGGTGCCGGTGCCGACCTTCACGAGCGAGCCGCCGGTGCCGCCGTTCTCGCCGCCATCGGCGATCACGCCGCTGATCGTCGTGTTCGTGCCCAGCGCCCCCACGCTGACGGCCTCGGCGCCCAGAAGCAGGCGCCCGGCGCCCGACAGCGCACCGATCGAGAGCCCGCCGGTGTGGTACGACGCATCGACACTGCCTCCGGCGCGGTTGTCGATGGTGGCGCTTTCGGCACTGCTGGTGTTCACGAAATAGGTGATGCCGCCGCTGCGATTGATGATCTTCGCGGAGCCCGCGCTGCTGCTGTCGTAGAAGCGCGCCTGCCCGCCGCTGTTGTCGATGTTGGCGTTGCCGGCCGTGGCGTTCTGGATGAAGAAGGTGGTGCCCGAGGGGTTCAGGATCGTCGCCTGCTCCGCCGATGCAGTCTCGCGGAAGTATGTGAAAGCGTAGTCATTGTTGGTGATGCTTGCCGTGCCTGCGCGGCTGTCGCCATAGAAGTCGGTGCCGCTGCCGTTGTTGTTGACGATGCTGGCCGTGCCTGCGGTGCTGGTGCCGTTGAATCGGGTGTAGCCGTTCTGGTTGGTGATGGACAGCGATCCCGCATTCACGCCGGTCTCGAACGTGAGCGACGCGTTGACGATGACGGGTCCGCTGCCCAGGGCTCCGCTGGCTGTCGCGATCAACGACCCGTCGTTGACAAGGGTGCCGCCGCCGTAGTTGTTGGCCGCGCCGAGCACCAGCGTGCCGGCGCCGGTCTTTTGCAGGCTGCCGCTGCCGGAAAGCACGCCGTTGAGTGTCAGCGCCTGCGCAGGATCAATCTCGAAAGCCGCACCGCCCGCGCCCACCGTGACATTGCGCGTGCCGGCGGTCGTGCCGGTGGCGCGCAAGGTGCCGCCGTCGAGCGTGAGCGTGCCGGCCGAGCTGCCGAGGGCGGCGTCGTCGGCAATGGCGAGCGTGCCGCCCAGCACGTGCCAGGGCGTCAGTTCGGTGGTGGTGCCGGTCAGCGTCCAGGTGCTGGCGCCCGTCTTCTCGTAGCGGTCGAAGCCGCGGTAGGTGGCGGCGCCGAGCGAGGTGGTTCCATCGGTCAGCGCGCCGGCCAGGCGCAGCACATTGCCGATGCCGTTCGCAGTCAGCGTCCCGGTGATCACCGAGCCGCCCTGCAGTTCGAGCGAGTTGTCGTTGCCGGTGATGCGCACCGCATCGCCACGCGTAGCGCCATCGCCGGCGAAGCCCCCGGTCAAGATGCCGGTGTTGACGATGGTGTTCGTGTTGCCGCGGATGCGCAGGCCCGCACCGCCGATGCCGTTGGCAGCGCTGCTTCCGCCGGCACCGCCTGCACCTCCCACCAGCGCACCGGTATTGAGCACCGAGTTGCCGCTGGACTCCAGCGCCAGGCCGGCACCGCCTTCGCCGCCGCCGCCCACCAGGCCGCCGATGGTGACGGTGCCACCACTTCCGCCATTTCCGCCCGTGGCAGTGCCGGTGTTGTTGACAATGGCGCCTCCGCCTTGCAACACGATGCCATCGCCGCCGCCACCACCGCCGCCGGCCCATTGGCCGACGCCTCCGTTGCCCCCATTGCCGCCCGTGACCGTCAGGCTCGCATTGTTGACCACTGCATTCGCGGCGACGGCCTGAAGGCCCGCGCCGCCACCGCCGCCGCCGCCGGACAAGCGCCCAATGCCACCGTTGCCGCCGTTGCCACCCAGGAGAGTGGTCCCACCTACCACGGTGATGGATGTGTCGGTGGTGTACACGGCGGCACCGCCGCCACCGCCACCGCCGGCGCCATAGACAGGGTCGGGGTCGGCAACGCCGTTGGTTCCCGACGCCCCAGTGGCGGAGCCCGCGGCACTGGTGGCGCCTACCGCGCCGCCCGTACCGCCAGCCCCCGCCGCACCGTTGCCGCCAGCACCCCCGGCTCCGGCTGTCGGCGCCTGTCCATTGCTGGTGGGGTACTCGCCGACGCTGCCGCCCCCGGCTCCGGCGCCATTTCCCGCGCCGCCGCGGCCACCGGTGCCTCCGGCCACCATGGCTGCGCCGCCGCCGGCGGCCTGCGCGGAGGCCGTTCCCGGCAGGCTCACAAGCGCCAGCAGGCACACGGCCGCCGCGGCGGAAGACGAAGCTCCTCGCCTGCGCCGCCGTGAAAGCTCCGAAACGGCCACCCACGCGCCCAGCGCAGCGTTCCAGACGCTGCAATGAATGTTGTTCATGCCCTCGCTCCTCGTATTGATTGGTATTGGCTATGCGGAACCTGTGGCGAAGGCGGCCTCATTCCGCGTTCCCGGCAGGCATCGCGATGGAGCAGCGGGAAATATTGAAACAATAGTTGACATATAAAGACACTTCGTCACAACCTCTGGCTTTATGCCAGAGTGCGTGTCTTCTTTCAACTGTTTGTGAGAGGCGAGAGGCTTGCCCGCGCGCCGTCCTGCCCAGTCCAGGCGGCCGCTATTCAGGCCGGCTCAGGAATTCGAAGCGCTGGTGCGGCGCCACGGTTTCGGGCAGCACGTACACCACGCCGCGGCGGCTGCCGAGCGCGGGCTTGATGTAGGCGTCGTAGAACGCGGCCGGCACATTGATGCAGCCATACGAAATGCGGTTGTCGGCCACGCTGGGCGACGCCAGCCGCTCCAGGCGGCGCTCCGACTTGACGGTGGCGCGCACCCGGTGCATCGAGACGGCGGCGTCGTAGTCGATCCAGACGATGTCTTCGCCTTGGGCGTTGCGACCCGGCTCCGTCCTGAAGCGCCCCGCCGGCGTCGTGCGCTCCTCAGGCCGAATCCTGGACATCTCGCGCTCGCCGATGCCCGGCACGGAGTCGTCCCCGTGCGCCAGGCCCAGCAGCACGGGCGACGAACCCTGGAGCCGGCCAGCCGCGTCGAAGACGAAGACGCGGGCGTTCCTCTTGTCGACCACCGCGAACGGGGCCGCCCGGTTGTCCGCCGTGGCCACCACGGCCCGCGCGAGCCACTGCGCATCTTCCACCGCGGGCGGCGACGGGGCCGACGCCGACAGCGACAGAAGCGAAAGCGAGACGAACACGGCAAGCGCGCGGCTCGCCGTGCCCGGCGCAGCTGTCACGGCACCGCGCTCAGTTGCGGTCGGCGCGTGCACGCCGCATGGCAGGCGTGTCGCCCGACGCGGCCATGGTGCTGCTGGAACTGCTGCTGGTGTCAGGCGAGCTTTGGGCCGTGGGCGCGGAGGAGCTTCCCGAGGTGCTGCCGCTCTGCGTGTTCTGCGGCGTCACGCCCGTGGTGCCCATGGCGCCGCCCGACGGATTCTGCTGGCCGGCCGCCGTGGCCGGATTGGCGGGCGCCGTGGTGGGCGGGTTGCCTTGCGCGAAGGCCGCGCCTGCGGCACCCAGGGCGAGCGCTGCAAGGAGTCTGGAAGTGCTGTTCATGGTCATGTCTCCTGAAGAGAAGCCGGCAATCCCCGGCAGAAAAGGCCGTGTCGAACCGGATGCCCGACCTCAGGAAAGCTAGGAGCCTCGCGGCTGCGCGGGGTCGGTTCGCTGCGCGGCGCGGTGTAGGAGCGCTACCTCTTGGCGTCCGGGTCGGGGCCTTCCTGCGCCTTGTCTTGCGGCTTGTCCTGCGGCGCCTTGGGCAACTTGACCTTGGTCACCGTGACCGACACCGGGTCGCTCGCGGGAAAGGATTCCTCGACCCCGCTGTCCAGGGCCTCCTCGCTCGGCGCCTGTTCGGTCGGCTTGGCGGGCTCGACCGGCGGCTTGCCGTGGTTCTTGGAGGTGGGAAAGGGAAAGGCTTTTTCCGAAGAAGTCATCTTGGGCTCCTCAGGCCATCCAAGCATCAGGGCTTGGACGGCTCCTGGTTGGTTTCGGCGCGGAGATCCTCCCGCAGCCCGAAGGGCGCGGAATCGTCATGGCGCGAGGCCTCCGCGTTCTTGCGCTTGCGCGCCATGCGCTCGGCCGGCGCCGGTGCCGAGTCCTGTTCGCCTGCCGCCGATGAACTGCTCGCGAACTTGTCGCCTGCGCCGATGTTGTCGACGCCCCCGTCGGTGGTGGGCCGCGATCCGTCGCCTGAACCGAGGCTTCCGGGTGCTCTGGTCATGTCGATCGACTCCTCTCTGTTCGCTTTGGGAACACAAGTTGGAACGAACCCATTCTGGGAGGTAGCCCGGTCCCGCACGTAGGACGAGGCCAGCGTCCCTGAGTCGGAAGCTTCCTCGCCCCAGGGCCGCCGTTCGGTTGTTGAATGTTGCTGAAGCGTTTCTCCAAAGGCGCAACACCTTGCCGGCGGCGCTCGAATGGATCAGCATCGAATGCCCCCTATTCACATTTGTATGTGATAAATTCACATAAATAACATTGTGAAACATTGATGGCCAGCTGAATGAAAAAGCACTCGTTCCCGCGCAAGCGCAATGGCTTCACATTGATCGAGCTGATGATCACGGTGGCGATCATTGCGATCCTGGCGTCCATCGCGTATCCCAGCTACCAGCAGTACATCATCCGGTCCAAGCGCTCGGCGGCCCAGGCGCAGATGATGGACATCGCCAACCGCCAGCAGCAGTTCCTGCTGGCCAACCGCAGCTACGCCACCAAGGACGCCCTCACGGCCAGCGGCTACACGCTGCCCGCGGAGGTTGCGGCCAACTACGGCTACACCATCACGCTGCAGGACGCCGGCACACAGGTGCCCAGTTTTCTCCTGACCTTCAGCCCCACGGGAAGCCAGCAGAGAGATGGCGACCTCACCCTCGACAACCAGGGCGTCAAGACGCCGGCGGGCAAATGGTGAGGCGCCATTTGTCTGCCGCACCGAACGGCCGAGGGCAGCGCGGCGCCACGCTGCTCGAGGTGCTGGTCACGCTGCTGATCGTCTCGTTCGGGCTTTTTGGGCTCGTGGGCCTGCAAGCACGCCTCCAGTCGTCGGAGATGGAGTCCTACCAGCGCTCGCAGGCGCTGATCCTGCTCAACGACATGGCCAGCCGCATCGAGATCAACCGCCGCATGGCCTCCAGCTACGTCACGACTGCGCCGCTGGGCGCCGGAGCCACTTGCCCGACCGCCACCGCCACGCGCTTGCAGGTCGACGTCAAGGAGTGGTGCAACGCGCTGCAGGGCGCAGCCGAAACCTCCAGCGGCACCAAGCTTGGCGCGATGATCGGCGGCCGCGGCTGCGTGCAGGACCTGGGCAACAACGAATACCTGATCACGGTCGCCTGGCAAGGCCTGGTGCCCATCGCCGCGCCGCCGGAGGGCGTGCCCTGCGGCAAGGACCTGTACGACGCAGCTGCCCCGGCCTCGGCCAGCGAACCGGCGCCGGCCTGTTCCAGCGACAGGTGCCGAAGGACCGTGACGACGCTGGTGCGCATCGGGAATCTCTCATGAGCCAGGCCAGCTTCGCGATCGCGGTTCAGCGCCCTGCCCGGCGGACACGCGCCTCGCTGCGCCAGCACGGCCTCACGCTGATCGAGCTGATGGTGGCGATCACCATCATGCTGATCGTCGTGGCCGCGCTGCTGGCGCTGTTCCTCAACGTGAACAACACCCAGCGCGAGATGGTCAGGGTCAATCGCCAGATCGAGAGCGGCCGCCTCAGCATCTTCGTGCTTGAGAACGAGGTCTCGCACGCGGGCTTCTGGGAAAACTACATGCCCGAGTTC
The DNA here is from genome assembly GCF_056399465.1 of Variovorax sp. 01N425. Taxonomy (NCBI): domain Bacteria; kingdom Pseudomonadati; phylum Pseudomonadota; class Betaproteobacteria; order Burkholderiales; family Comamonadaceae; genus Variovorax; species Variovorax sp. 01N425. The sequence goes on from NZ_JBFTRJ010000015.1 coordinate 11,661, forward strand.
GACGACCTCACCGTCAGTGGCGTGCCCCAGAAAGTACCCACCGGCACGGCGCCCGATCCCTGCCTGGCCTACTCGGCGGCCAATTGGACCGACGACTACAAGCGCAGCCTGCTCGACATGCCCGTGCAGGCCTACGCCGCGGTGCCCGCCAGCTGCACCGATCTGCTGCCGAATCAGAAAGCCGGCACCGACGTGCTGGTGGTGCGCCATGCCGAGACCTGCGTGCCGGGCGCGCCCAACTGCGAAGCCGACACGCTGGGCAAGCTCTACTTCCAGTCGTCGTTCTGCGGTACGCAGAAGCCCTCGGACTTCGATCTCAGCACGGCGGGCTTTGCCACCATGCTGGCCAAGAACTGCACGGCGCCGGCGCCCAAGCGCAAGTTCATCTCCGACATCTACTACGTGCGCACCTACGCCGAGACCGTGGGCGACGGCATTCCGACCTTGGCGCGCTCGCGCTTCGACCTCTCGGCCACCGGCCTGGCGCAGCAGCCGCCGGTTCCCCTCATCGAGGGCATCGAGGGCTTCCGCGTGGAACTGGGCCTGGACACGCTCAGCAAGACCGGCGCGCTCGTGAACTACGCCCAGGCCATCAACTGGGCCGACGTGGCCAACAGGTCCACGCCCACCAATCGCGGCGACGGAAGCCCCGATGGCGATTTCGTGCACTGCAGCACCGCGCTGCCCTGCACGGCCGACCAGCTGATGAACGTGGCGGCCGTCAAGCTCTATGTGGTCGCCCGCAGCCTGGAGATTTCTCCCGGCCACACGGATACGCGCACCTACAACATGGGAAGCGGATCGCTCGGCCCCTTCAACGACCACTACAAGCGGCATGCGTTCACCACCGCGATCCGCATGACCAACGTGACCGGACGCAGGGAAACGCCGTGAAGCCATCGACAACGCACTCCACCATGCGCCGGCAACAAGACGGCGCGGCGTTGATCGTCGGGCTGATCATGCTGGTGCTCATCACGCTGGCCGTGACGGCGGGGTTCACGCTCAGCAACACCAACCTCAAGTCGGTCGGCAACATGCAGAGCCGGAACGAAGCCGTGGCCGCTTCCAACCGCGCCATCGAGGAAGTGGCGGCCTCGCTGCTGCTGCCGGGCGTGGACGGCTCGCCTTCGCTTGCGGCGCCGCAGCGCACCGTGAGCATGGTGGACATCAACAACGACGGCACGATCGATTACGAAGTCCAGATTGCACCGCCGACCTGCGTGCGGGCGACCAAGTCGACGGATACCGGCGGCGGCGGCGCGGTGGGACCCGGCGGCATCGGCGGCGGGGCATCCACCGCCGGCTCGGGCCTCAATGCGCTGCCCGACCAATACAACTCGGTGTGGGACATCAGCACCAGCGTGACCGATGCCGTGAGCGGCACGGTCACCTCGGTTCGCCAGGGCGTGCGCGCGCTCCTGAGCAAAGAGCAGTTCCTGGCGCTGTGTTCATAGCCATTCCCCTCCTCCCGATGATCACGACGACGAACGGATCGCAATCATGAAAAAGAACTTCTTCCGGTCGCTCTGCGCCGCTGCGATGCTGATGCTCGGCCTGGGCTCGGCCCAGGCGGAAGACATCGATCTTTTCGTCGGCTACAACCAGACCACCACGGAGGCGCCGAATGTGCTGTTCGTGGTGGACAACACGGCCAACTGGACCCCGCTCTTCACCGCTGAAATGAACGCGCTGGCGAGCGCCTTCGAAAGCCTGCCCGTGGGCAAGTTCAAGGTGGGCGTGATGATGTTCACCGAAACGGGCGGAGGCAATTCGAACGTCGATGGTGCTTACCTGCGCGCTGGCGTGCGCTTGCTCGATGCTGCCAACAAGACGAACTACGGCGCGCTGATCCGTAGCCTCGATGTGCGGGACGACAAGTCCAACGGCGGCAAGGCCGGCAAGATGATGGCGGAGGTCTACCGCTACCTGAGCAACGGCGCACCCATGGCTGGCAACAACAAGGCCAAGGCGGACTACGCGGGCAATACCTTTGGAACCGCCGCATCCAAGGCAATCTATGCGCTGCCGGGAAACCCCTTGACGGCCGTTGATAGCAACACCTATATCGGTCCGAACACGGCCAACTGCATCGGCACCTACGTCATCTACATCAGCAATGGTGCCGCACAGGACAACAACAGCGACACCACGACTTCCACCGATGCCCTGCGCGCCGCGGGCGGCACGACCACCGCCATTACGCTGAACCCGAGCGGCTCGCAGGACAACGTGGCCGACGAATGGGCCAGGTTCCTGCAAAGCAGGATGGGCGTGAAGGTCTACACCGTCGAAGCCGCGACGGCCAGCGGCGGCCAGGGGCCGGGCTGGACTGCATTGCTCAAGAGCATGTCCAAGCAGAGCAATGGCGAGTACTACGACATTTCCACCAATCCCAACCTGGGCAAGGCGCTGAGCGATGCGCTCGACGACATCTTCAGCAAGATCCAGTCGGTCAACAGCGTGTTCTCGTCGGTGAGCCTGCCCGTGAGCGTGAACACGCAGGGCACCTACCTGAACCAGGTGTTCGTGGGCATGTTCCGCCCCGACGATTCCGCCTATCCCCGCTGGAACGGCAATCTCAAGCAATACAAGCTGGGCGTGGATGGCAGCAACCAGCTGATCCTGCAGGACGCCTCGGGCGCCAACGCCATCAACAACCAGACCGGCTTCATTGCACCTTGCGCGCGGAGTTTCTGGACGCCGACCAGTCGCAACACCTATTGGAGCTTCAACCCCTCCGGCGATTGCATCAGCAGCGACACAACCATCGACCTTCGCGCTTCGGACAGCCCGGACGGCAACGTGGTCGAGAAAGGCGCACAAGCCTACATGCTGCGCCAAGTGGCCACCGCCGACCGCAACGTCATGACCTGCGCGCCGGGCGCCTGCTCGGCCTTGACCACCTTCGCCGATGGCAATGCGGGCATCACGTCGACGGCCCTCGGGGCGCAAACCACCACCGAACGGACCGCGTTGATCAACTGGCTCCGGGGCCTGGACAACAAGGGCGACGAGCGCAAGGACACCACCGGAAATCCCCTGACCTCCACCACCGCCATGCGCCCCTCGGTGCACGGCGACGTGGTGCATTCGCGGCCGGTGGCCATCAACTACGGCAGCGACGACCTGGCGAACGCGCAGGTGGTGGTGTTCTATGGCGCCAACGACGGCGTGCTGCGCGCCGTCAACGGCAATCAGGCCACCTCCATCGGGTCGGCAGCGCCCGGCAGCGAGCTGTGGTCCTTCGTGCCGCCGGAGTTCTACGGCAGCATCAAGCGGCTGTACGACAACACCACGCGGATCAACTTTCCGGGCATTCCGGTCAGCGTGGGCGCCACCGCGCCCAAGCCCTATGGCATGGACGGCCCGATGGCGGCCTACCGCCAGGGCACATCGGCATGGCTCTATGCGAGCATGCGCCGCGGCGGCCGGCTGATCTATGCGTTCGACGTGTCCAACCCCGCGTCGCCCGTTCTCAAATGGCGCCGCGGCTGCCCGAACCAGGACAACGATACGGGCTGCGACAGCGGCGCCAACGACATGAGCGGCATCGGCCAGACTTGGTCGGCACCGAAGATCGTGAAGGCCAGCGGCTATGGCGCCGGCAACACGCCCATGGTGATGTTCGGCGGCGGCTACGACAAGTGCGAGGACGTCGACACCACCACGCCCGCCAGCGCCTGCGGCTCGGCCACCAAGGGCAACAAGATCTATGTGCTGGACGCCAGCACTGGCGATGTCCTCAAGACCTTCGACACCGTCCGCGCGGTCAGCGGCGAGGTCACCATCGTGAACGACAGCACCGGCCTCGCCAAGTTCGCCTACGCGGCCGACCTGGGCGGCAACGTGTACCGCATCACCATCGGAAGCGGCGCGCCCGCCAGCTGGAGCATGGTCAAGATCGCCTCGCTCGGCTGCAGCGACACCGTGACCGCCTGCACGCCCAACCGCAAGTTCATGTTCGGTCCCGACGTGGTCGAGGACAACGGCATGTACGTGCTGCTGCTGGGCTCGGGCGACCGCGAGAAGCCGCTGCGCTCCTACGCCGCCGCGCTCAGCGTCTCCAACCGCTTCTACATGCTGGTCGACAAGCCCTCCGACACCGCCTGGCTCACCGCGGAGGCCAGCCACTGCGACGGCAACTCGCTGCTGTGCCACAACTCGCTCTTTGCCATCACGGGCACCACGGCGCCGTCCGCGACCGAGCTCGCGGCCAAGAAGGGCTGGTACCTCGCGCTTGCGGCCGGCGAGCAGGTGGTGACCTCGTCGGTCACGGCCTATGGCAACACGACCTTCAACACCCACACGCCCACCGACCCGGCCGTGAGCCAGTCGTGCCGCTCCAACCTGGGCACCGCCAACGTCTACAACCTGTCGTACCTGGACGCCACGGGGCAGAACGGCGCGCGCTTCCAGAACGTGATTGGCGGCGGCCTCGCGCCATCGCCCGTGGTCGGCCGGGTCATGGTGGGCGACACCTTGCGCGACGTGGTGATCGGCGCCAACCCCGACTCGTTCCTGAGCCCGAAGGGCGCCACGGTCAAGGCCGCCTTCAAGCAGCCCAAGGGCCGCGTCTACTGGTTCATCCAGAAGTAAAAGGAAAAAAGGGATGGCCATGGCCGGCACGCGCGCTCGCGGTTTCACGCTCATCGAGCTGATGATCACCCTCGTGGTGCTGATCGTGCTGGTGTCGGTGGCGGTTCCCTCCTTCGACTACATAAGGCTTTCGACCCGGCTGAATTCCTACGCGACCGATCTCGTCGCCGGCAGCCAGCTCGCGCGCAGCGAGGCCATCAAGCGCAACGCGCCCGTCACGCTGTGCGCCTCGTCCAACGGCACCAGTTGCGCCACCGACGGTCAATGGGAGGCCGGCTGGATCATCATCAGCAGCGGTGCGACACCCACGGTGATCCAGAAGCAGCCCGCAGCCGCCAGCGGCTACCGCATCCGCGACAGCGGCGGCCTCAGCGCGCTCGCCTTCGAAGGGACCGGCGTCGGCGCCACCGCGGCCAACTTCACGATCTGCCGGGCTACCCCGCAGGGTACCCCGAAGCGGCTGGTCAAGATCAGCGCCACCGGCCGTTCCTCTGTCACGCGGACCGATGCAGGAAGCTGCGCCGCATGAATGAGGTCTTTTTTGTGCGATCCTCGGCGACGCGGACAATAGTGCACTGATCGACGGCCCGGGGCCCCCTTCAGTCCCGGCCGCCGCACCGCAATCGCATCAGAAGAAACGCCTCATTTCATGGAACACCAGCTCGACTGGGCACTGGCCGCCTGCGCCCGCATCCTGCGGCCGGTGGTCAGGCTCGCCCTGGCGATGGGGGTCAAGCACCCGCACCTGGAAGTCCTGCTGCGCGACCTGCTGCTCGAGGAGGCCAAGCGCTCCTGGCGCCAGCAGGGGGTGGCAAAGCCCAATATCAGCCAGCTGTCCGTCACCACAGGGCTCAACCGCAAAGCCGTGACGGCCAAGGTGCGCGACACCGTGGACGCCCTGCCCCACACCGAAATCTCGGCCGCGGCCAAGACTTTCACGCTGTGGCTGCAGATGGTGTCGCAGAACCAGTCCTTCCAGCGCTTGCCGATCACCTCCGAGGGCGACGATGCGCCCTCCTTCGAGACCGTGGCCAGGCTCGGCAGCCGCGGCAACGTGCACCATCGAACCATCCTGGACGAGCTGGTGCGCCTGAACATGGTGGCCGAGCAGGACGGCTATGCCGAGCTCAAGGCCAACGGCTTCGTGCCGGTGGACGACCTGCAGTCGATGCTGGCGTTCCTTGGCGACAACGGCCGCGACCACCTGCTGGCGGCGGTGTCCAACACGCTCGGCGAAGAGCCCCGCATGCTCGAGCGCTCGGTGTATGCGCGCGGCCTTTCCCTTCAGGATTGTGAAAATATCCACCAGATGGTGCGCGAGCGCTGGGCGGCCCTGCACCTGGAACTGGCGGGCGAGATGAACCGCGCGGTCGACCGGGCGCCAGAGGGCGCCAAGGGGCGCATGCGCGTCGGGATCTACACCTACTATGAAGACGAGGCGGCGCCCGGCGCGCCTCCCGTCCCCGCCCCGCGGGACAAAGGAACACGATGATGATGAAGAACCACCACTTCCGATGGATGCGCGGCATCCTCTTTGCCGGAGCCATGGCCTTGCTGCTCTCGTGCGGCGGTGGTGGTGGCGGCGGCGGCGGGGGTTCGGCAGGCAGCCTGGCCGGCATTGGCGGGAGCGGCGCGACAGGCTCTGGAAGCGATGGCGCGGGCACGGGAGGCGGCGGGACCGATGGCACCAGCGGTACAGGTGGTACAGGTGGCACAGGTACCGCGGGCGGCTCCGACGGCACGAGCACCGCCGGCAGCGGCAGCGGCGACGGTTCGGGCGTGGGCTCGGGCGGCACCGGCGTGAGCACCGCCGACGCCACCGGCATCGGCTCCGTCGGCGGGCTGGGCAGCATCATCCTGAATGGCGTGCGCTACAACACGGATACCGCCAGCACCAACCTCGAAGACACCACCGAACTGCAGATCGGCATGAGCGTGCGCATTGCCGGCAAGATCGACAGCGACTTCACCGCGGCCACGGCGCAGCAGGTCGATTCGGCTGCCGAGCTGCGCGGTGCCGTCTCGGCCATCGATGCCGTCGGCGGCAGCTTCGCCGTGATGGGCACCACGGTCACCATCGACAACGCCACGGTCTGGAGCGGCGCGAACAGCCTGGCTGGGCTCACGATCGGCGGCGTGGTGCAGGTCTGGGGCCTGCCCTCGGCGCCGGGCAGCTTGCGTGCCACGCGGGTTGAACTCAAGCCGGCTTCGGCTGAGCCGCTGGTGACCGGCGCGGTGCAAAACCTGGACCGGCTTGCCCAGCAATTCACGCTGGGCCAGCTCACGGTGCGCTACGGCAGCGCCACATTCTCGGGCGGCATCGACGCCTCCACGCTGGCCGAGGGCGCCATCGTCCGCGTGCGCGGCAGCGCTGCGCCGGTGCTGGGCACTTTCACTGCAAGCAAGGTGCAGGGCTGGTACGCGGTGCCCACGCAGAACGCGGCCGCGGTGCAGCTGGCGGGTGTCATCACGAACTACGCCGGGCTCAATGCCTTCAAGGTGCTGGGCACGGCCGTCGATGCATCGAATGCGCTCGTCACGGGTGGCCCGGCAAGCTCGGTCGGCAACGGCGTCAAGGTGGAACTCGACGGCTTCATGACCAATGGCGTGCTGGTGGTGAAGAAGCTGCGCATCCGCTATGTCCCCGGCACGGGCGGGCCGGTCGTGTTCACTGTCATCGGCCCTGTTACCAACTATCAATCCGCTTCCGACTTCAAGGTGAAGGGACAGCGCGTGAATGCCAGCGGCTCCGCAACGGTATTCGAAAACGGCACGATCGCCGATCTCGCCAATCTCCCCCCCAATCGCCAAGTCTCTGTGGTGGGCGACACGGTGGTCGACGGCGTGCTCATCGCGAACCGCGTCACATTCCTGACGCCCTGAACAGGCCGGCCGGGCCGCACCCCGGGAACTCGCGCAGGCCTCCGGGGTACCAACCTTCCAGGGCCGGCGCAACTCGCCTGCCCTGGCAGGCATGAAGGAAACGGGAGCACAAGAGAAGAGCACGGGCGCGGCCGTTCTCGGCAGGCTGCGCTGCGCCGCCCGGGCGCTCGTCTTTGCGGCGCTTGCAGGCGCGCTCGCCACCTGCTGGGCCGAAGACCCAATGGGCCTGCGCCAGGCTTTCATGGAACAGGTCGATCGCCGGCTCGATCCGCCACCCGACGAAGTGCAGCGCTACGGCAACCTCGCGCGCGATGAACTCAGGCGCGCGGGCATCGCCGAGGAGCCGCCCCAGTACGCGCTGCTGGTGGACCGCAGCGCCTCGGTCCAGGCCCTCTTCGTCTTCTGGCTGCCGGCCGGCGCCGCGCCCGTGCTGATCGGGGCAGCGCCGGTATCGACCGGGCGCCGCGGCGGGTTCGAGTACTTCGAGACGCCGCTGGGCGTGTTCGACCACTCGGTGGCAAACCCCGATTTCCGCGCGGAGGGCACGCGCAACGAATTCGGCATTCGGGGCTATGGCGAAAAGGGAATGCGCGTGTTCGATTTCGGCTGGCAGCAGGCGCGGCGCCTGTGGGGCCGGGGCGGCACGAGCACGATGCGGCTGCAGATGCACGCCACCGATCCCGACCGGCTCGAGGCGCGGCTGGGCAGCGTGCAATCGAAGGGCTGCATCCGCATTGCGGCCAGCCTGAACCGCTTCCTCGACCGCCTGGGCGTGCTCGATGCCGACTACCTCAGGGCCAAGGCCGAGGGCAGCGCGCCGTGGGTGCTGCCGCCGGACCAGGCGCCGGTCGAAGGCGCGGGGCGCTATCTCATCGTCGTCGACACCGGCCGCTCCGAACGGCCCGCCTGGTCGCCGCCGCCATCGCCGAAGCCCGGCCCGTTGCCCACGGGCGCCGATTCCGCGCCCTAAGCCGCAGGGCCCAGCCCGATCGGCGCGGGCACGATGTTCACGATGCGGGTGAAGAGCGCTTCGTACTCCCGCTCCGGCCGGTAGCCGGTGAGCGGATCGCGGTTGCGTCCGAACGCCTCGTCCAAGTCGCGCCAGTCCTCGGCAGTCAGCACCTTCTCGGCGAGCGGCAGGATCTCGCGCTCCTCGATCGCCATGTGGTCCAGGTAGAAGTCGACGTACTGCCCCATCGCGCTTTCGAAGGCGGCCCGCCGCGAGTCGCCCAGCATCTCGAAGGCCAGCATCGCGTGCTCCACGTTGCGGATCTTCCGCTCGCCCCAGGCATGGTCGTTGTCGAGCCGGTCCATCAGCTCGCGCGAGATCGGCGTGCGGGCGCGCAGCTTGGGAAACAGCAGCTCGCTCTCCTTGCGGTGGTGGCGCTTTTCCGGGAATTCGTCCACGTAGAACAGCATGGCGCGCAAGGCCGCGAAGTCGGGCGGGGTTCCCTTGCGGCGGTGCTGTTCGAGCAGCATGATGATGGAGCGCAGCATGGCGGCAAGCGCCGCATGCTCCTGGCGAATGATGCGAACGGTGGCGTGGGTCATGGATGGCTCCTGTGCGTACCCGAGGATCGCGGGTCCGGGCCTGCACAGGCTTGCTGCAGATCAAACGCGATGCATCCCGTGCGGACCTTTTCGCCCGCGAGAACGCCTTCGCTTGATCCGCATCAAGCCGCGCCTCGCACCGGCCCGGACACTGGCCGCATACCCACCTCAAAGCAAAGCGAGGACACCATGTACCAGCGAATTCTTGTTCCTGTCGATGGAAGTTCGACATCCAGCCATGGCCTGGGCGAAGCGATTCGCCTTGCCAAGGTCACCGCAGGGCGCCTGCGCCTGATCCACGTCATCGACGAGCTCTCCTTTGCCCTGGCAATGGACGCCTATTCGGGCCGCACGGGCGACTGGCTCGATGAACTGCGCGCCGCCGCCGCCAGGCTGCTCGAGGAAGGCAAGGCAAGGGCCGCCGCCGAAGGCGTCGAGGCCGACTCGGTGCTGTGCGACAACTTCAGGGGGGCCGTTCCCGACCGGGTCACGGCCGAGGCGGCTTCATGGCCCGCCGACCTGATCGTGCTGGGAACGCACGGCCGGCGCGGCCTTGGCCGCATGGTGATGGGCAGCAGTGCGGAACAGATCCTGCGCAGCGCGAGCGTTCCGGTGCTGCTGGTGCGCGCGCCCGAGTCGCATGCCAAGGCGGAAGCGGCGCGCTTCACCATGCCGGGCGGCGCGGTGGCGAGCCAGTAGGCAGGCCGGCCGGGTGTCTACCCGTCCAGCGGCACGCCGCCGCCGAAACGGCTGGTCCACTGGTCCAGCAGTTCCTGCTGGACGGCCTTGGCCGACTGCTGCCAGGCAGCCAGCATTCCCCACTGGACCTGCTGCGCCCGCAGCACGCTCGCGCCGCAGGCCGCCTGCCAGTCGAGCAGGGAGCGAAAGTAGGCATCGGTCCATGCCGATGCGGGTGTTGCGGGAACGTTGCTGTCCATGCTGTTCTCCTGGGTTGTCCGGAAATGGAATCATGTGGGGCGAGCCGGGTCGGGCGCCGCGATGCAGCCGCGTCGAGCACATCCTATCGAGCGGGCGCGGTCCGCGCAAAAGCCGGCGCGAACTCAAAAAAGACCCGCAGGCCACATCGGAATTGCGCCGCGACGGCAAGGTGCGAAGCGTGTGCACCGATAGTGGAAGCCGCTCCTCTTTGTTTTTCTCTGTCTTTTCTTCTTCGAAAGGTTTGAGATGAACCCCGATATTCAACTCAGGCACGAGGTCTTCGCCCAGCTGAACTGGGACCCGGCGGTGTGCAGCTGCGATGTCGACGTGCGCGTGGCCGACGGCGTGGTCACCTTGCATGGCCAGCTGGCCAGCGAGGACCTGAAGAGCGCCGTCGAGCGCGCCGTGCGCCGGGCCGAAGGCGTCACGCTGATCGTCAACCGGCTGACCACCGCGGAATGCGCGAACAATGACTGAGCACGACGACTTCGCGTTGCTGGACGCCTGGTGGCGCGCGGCCAACTACCTGTCCGTGGGCCAGATCTACCTGATGGACAACCCGCTGCTGCGCGAGAAGCTGAGCCTTTCGCACATCAAGCCGCGGCTCTTGGGCCACTGGGGCACGACGCCGGGCCTCAATTTCGTCTATGCGCACATGAACCGCGCCATCGCGGCGCGCGAGCTCGACGCCATCTTCATCGCCGGCCCCGGCCACGGCGGCCCGGGCGTGGTTGCCAACACCTATCTCGAGGGCACCTACAGCGAGGTCTACCCCGCCATCGGCCAGGATGCCGACGGCATGAAGCGGCTCTTCACGCAGTTCTCGTTCCCGGGCGGCATTCCGAGCCACGTGGCGCCCGAAACGCCGGGCTCGATCCACGAAGGCGGCGAGCTCGGCTATTCGCTGCTGCATGCCTACGGCGCGGTGTTCGACAACCCCGGCCTGCTCGCCTGCTGCGTGATCGGCGATGGCGAGGCCGAAACCGGTGCGCTCGCGGCAAGCTGGCACTCCAACAAGTTCCTGAACCCCGAGAGCGACGGCGCCGTGCTGCCGATCCTGCACCTGAACGGCTACAAGATCGCCGGCCCCACGGTGCTCGCGCGCATTCCGGACGAAGAGCTGGCGCAACTGCTGCGGGGCTACGGGCACGAGCCGTACTTCGTTGTCGGCCACGAGCCCGCGCAGATGCACCGGCTGATGGCGGCCGCGCTCGACAAGGCGCTCGACGGCATCGACGCCATCCAGGCCGATGCCCGGAAGAACGGCTTCCGCGAGCGGCCGCGCTGGCCGATGATCGTGCTGCGTTCGCCCAAGGGCTGGACCGGGCCGCGGCAGGTGGACGGCGTGCCGGTCGAGGGCACCTTCCGCGCGCACCAGGTGCCGCTCACCGGCTTTGCCGCCAAGCCGGAGCATGTAGGCCTGCTCGAAGACTGGATGCGCAGCTACCGGCCCGAGGAATTGTTCGACGAAGGCGGCGCGTTGCGCCCCGAGATCGCGGCGCTGGCGCCCAAGGGAGCGAGGCGCATGAGCGCCAATCCGCACACCAACGGCGGCCTGCTGCTCCGGGACCTGGCCATGCCGCCCTTCCGCGAGCATGCGGTGGCGGTGGCCACGCCCGGCGCCGCGGATGCGGAGGCCACGCGCGTGGCGGGCCAGTTCCTGCGCGAGGTGATGCGCCGCAACGAGGCAGCGCGCAACTTCCGCGTCATGGGGCCGGACGAAACCACGTCGAACCGGCTGGGCGCGCTGTTCGAGGTCACGGCGCGGACTTCCACCGCCGAGATCCTCCCCGGCGACGACCATGTGTCGCCCGAAGGCCGCGTGATGGAGGTGCTGAGCGAGCACCTGTGCCAGGGCTGGCTCGAAGGCTACCTGCTCACCGGGCGCCATGGCTTCTTCTCGTGCTATGAGGCCTTCATCCACATCGTCGACTCGATGTTCAACCAGCATGCCAAGTGGCTCAAGGTGACGCGCGGCATCGGCTGGCGCCGCCCGATCGCCTCGCTCAACTACCTGCTCACCAGCCATGTCTGGCGGCAGGACCACAACGGCTTCAGCCACCAGGACCCTGGCTTTCTCGACCACGTGGTGAACAAGAAGGCCGAGGTGGTGCGCGTGTACCTGCCGCCCGATGCCAACACGCTGCTGTCGGTGGTCGACCATTGCCTGCAGAGCCGCAACTACGTGAACGTGATCGTCGCGGGCAAGCAGCCGGGCCCGCAGTGGCTGGACATCGAATCCGCGGTGCGCCACTGCACCGTGGGCCTGGGCATCTGGACCTGGGCCAGCAACGACCAGGATGCCGTGCCCGACGTGGTGATGGCCTGCGCCGGCGACGTGCCTACGCTCGAGACGCTGGCGGCCGTCGACCTGCTGCGCAGGATGCTGCCCGAACTGAAGGTGCGCGTGGTGAACGTGGTCGACCTGATGGCGCTGCAGTCGCCCGATGCGCATCCGCACGGCCTGCCGCATGCGGAGTTCGACGCCATCTTCACCACCGACCGCCCGGTGGTCTTCGCGTTCCACGGCTATCCCTCGCTGGTCCACCGGCTCACCTACAAGCGCACCAACCACGACAACTTCCATGTCCACGGCTACTGCGAGGAGGGCACCACCACCACGCCGTTCGACATGACCGTGCTCAACCGGCTCGACCGCTTCCACCTGGCGGCCGACGCCATTGCGCGCGTGGAGCGCTTTCGCGACAGCGCGGGCCATGTACAGCAGCATCTGCGCGACAAGTTGCTGGAGCACCGCGCCTACGTCACCGTGCACGGCAAGGACATGCCGGAGATCGAGGACTGGCGCTGGGCGGGCTGAGCCGGCGCGCCGCTCAGCGGCACCAGTCGGCGATCCGGTGGCCGAGGTCCGCCCAGAGCGCCTGCAGCGCCACCGCCGCCAGCAGCACGCCCGCCAGGCGCGCGCCCCAGGCCTGGAGCCGGCCGGTGCCGCCCCAGCGCAGCCGCTGCCACAGCCACGGCGCCAGCACCAGCGAGATGCCGCTGCCGATGGCAAACAGCACCATCGCGAGACCGCCCTGCAGCGGCCCGTTGCCCAGGCTGGCCAGCAGCAGCGCCGAGTAGAGCAGCCCGCAAGGCATGGCCACCCAGAGTGCGCCCGCGGCCAGCAGCCCCAGCGGCGTGCCGCCGGCCAGCGGGCGAAGGCGCGCTTCGAGCGTTCGGCCGACGCGCTGCGCCCATACCGGCTGCCGGCCCGCGACGGCCAGCATGGCGCCCCATGCGAACACGAACACATGCAGCAGCATCCACAGCGGCCTGAGCGCGGCGACCTGCGCGCTGGCCTGGGCCAGGCTGTCCACGCTTGCGGCCGCAATGGCGCCCGCGGCGGCGTAGCTTGCGATGCGGCCCACATGAAAGGCCGCCGGCGCCGCGAAGGCAGTGTTGGCATGGCCGCCCGCCGCCGCCGGCACGATGCGGATCACCGCGGCCGAGGCCACGCCGCACATGGCCACGCAGTGCGGGCCGCCTGCCAGGCCCATCAGCAAGGCGGCCCACGCGGTCTGCATGCTCAGACCACGCGCGAAAAGCGCGTGCGGTTCTCGCGGCAATAGCGGTCGAACACCATGGCGATGGCGCGCACCACGAACCAGCCCTCGGCCGTGACCTCGATGTCGTGGTCGCTGACCCGCACCAGTCCCTGGGCCACAAGCGGCCCGAGCGCCGCGAACTCGGCCGCGAAGTAGTGCCGGAAGTCGATGCGGTGCGCCTCGCCGATGGCGTCGAACACCACCCGCCCCCTGCACATCACCGCCATGATGACCGCGCGCCGCAGCACGTCGTCGCGCGACAGCGCAAGCCCGCGGACCACGGGCAGGCGGCCCTGGCCGAGCAGGTCGTAGTAGGTGTCCAGCGTCTTGGCGTTCTGGCTGTAGCTGGCGCCGATGCGGCCGATGGCGGAAACGCCGAGCGCCACCAGGTCGCCCTGCGGCTGCGTGCTGTAGCCCTGGAAGTCGCGCTGCAGCCGCCCCTGCCGCTTGGCCACCGCCAGCGGATCGTCCGGCAGCGCGAAGTGGTCCATGCCGATGTAGACGTAGCCCGCATCGCTGAGCGTGGCAATGGCGCGCGAGAGCATCCGCACCCGCGCGGCGGCGTCGGGCAGTTCGTCCGCGGCAATGCGCCGCTGCGGCTTGAAGCGTTCGGGCAGGTGTGCATAGGCGTAGAGCGCGATGCGGTCGGGCCGAAGCTCGCAGACCTGGGCCATGGTGCGCTCGAAGGACCTGTCGTTCTGGCGCGGCAGCCCGTAGATCAGGTCGGCGTTGATCGACTTGAATCCCAGCGCGCGCGCATCGGCCATCAAGCCGAACACCTGGTGCGCGGGCTGGATGCGGTGCACGGCCTTCTGCACCTCGGGGTCGAAGTCCTGCACGCCGAAGCTCAGCCGGTTGAAACCCAGCGTCGCCAGGCTGGCGAGCCGCGCGGCATCGACGGTGCGCGGATCGATCTCGATGGACCATTCGCCGCCGGGGACGAAGTCGAAGGATTCGCGCAGCATGGCCAGCAGTTCGCCCAGCTCCGCGTCGCTCAGGAAGGTGGGCGTGCCGCCGCCCAGGTGCAACTGGCTCACGGCGGCGCGGCGGCCCAGCTGCGCGGCCTGCAGCCGGGTCTCGCGCGCCAGGTAGGCCAGGTACTGGGTGGCCCGCTCATGGTGCCGCGTCACCACCTTGTTGCATGCGCAGTAGTAGCACAGCGATTCGCAGAACGGAATGTGCACGTAGAGCGACAGCGGCGGCGCCGAAGCGCCCGCATCGCGCCGCTCGCGCAGCGCCGCTGCGTACTCGTCCGCACCGAAGGCTTCGATGAACCGGTCGGCCGTGGGATACGAGGTGTAGCGCGGGCCCGCAACGTCGAACTGCCGCAGCACGGCAGCCGACAAGGGGGCGGCATCTGGAAGCCCCGTGGAGGCGGTGCAAGGCTGTGTCATTGCGGACGCTCGGGAAGATTGCGGGGCAGCGGCAAGGCCTCGGCCGGTGTCGCCGCGTGGTTCCTGCCGTTGACGGCGGGCATCAGTGTCTTGTCCGCCAGGGCCTTGTTGATTTCGACGCCGCGGCGGAAATAGTCTTCCGACACCAGCGGGTCGGCGCCGCCCCAGGCAACCCAGAAGGTCACGAAGCTTGCGACCACCACCAGCGCCGGGCCGGCAATCACCATCCACAGCAGCGGGTGGCGCCACCATGCATCGCCGGCAGCCGGCGGATCGTTCGTCGTTGCATTCATCTTTCGTCTCCTTCAGCGCGGCACCAGGAAGACCGCTTTCTCCGACACCTGAAAACCGCCGCGTTCGTCCCGGATGTCGAAGTGCACCGTGTGCGAGCCCGCGGGAACCGCGCCGTAGGGCACCTGCAGCCGCACCGCGACCCAGCGCGACTGCGCCGCACCCACCGCGACCGCCGCGCCGGGCGAGACGGTCAGGCCCTCGATGCCGTGGGCGGCAATGCGGTAGTCGCGCGGCTCCTCGGTGGCGTTCATGATCTGCAGCCGGTAGACGTTCTCGAGCGGGCCGTCCTCGACGATGCGGGCCAGCGAGGCGCGGTCGCGCACCACGTCCACCTTCAGCGGCGTGCGCGCCACGAGGCTCGCGAGCAGCCCGACGACCAGCAGCGACAGGATGGCGCTGTAGACCAGCACGCGCGGACGCAGCACCCGGCGCAGCAGCTGGCGGCGCGACCATCCGGCCTCCATGCCGTTCTGCGTGTCGTAGCGGATCAGCCGCGGCGCATAGGCCATCTTCTGCATCACCGTGTCGCAGGCATCCACGCACAGGCCGCAGCCGATGCATTCGTGCTGCAGCCCCTGGCGGATGTCGATGCCGGTCGGGCACACCTGCACGCACAGCCCGCAGTCGATGCAGTCGCCCAGCGCCATGCTGCGCGGGTCGATGCCCTTGCGCCGGGGCGCGCGCGGCTCGCCGCGCTTGGGGTCGTAGCTGACGATGAGCGTGTCGCGGTCGAACATGGCGCTCTGGAAGCGCGCATACGGGCACATGTACTTGCACACCTGCTCGCGCATGAAGCCCGCGTTGCCATAGGTCGCAAAGCCGTAGAAGAACACCCAGAACACTTCCCACGAGCCCATCCGGGTCTGCAGGAAGGCCATGCCCAGCTCGCGGATCGGCGTGAAGTAGCCCACGAAGCTGAAGCCCGTCCACATGGCGATGCCGATCCACACCAGGTGCTTGAACCACTTCTTCACCAGCTTCTCGAGCGACATCGATTCCCCGTCCAGCCGCATGCGCGCGGTGCGGTTGCCCTCGATCCGGTGCTCCACCCACATGAAGATCTCGGTGTAGACGGTCTGCGGGCAGGCATAGCCGCACCACAGCCGCCCGGCCACGGCGGTGAAGAGAAAGAGCGCCAGCGCGCTCACCACCAGCAGCCCCGAGAGGTAGATCAGGTCCTGCGGATACAGCACCAGGCCGAAGACGTAGAAGCGCCGCGCGGCCAGGTCGAACAGCAGCAGCTGCCGCTCGCCCCACTGGGCCCACGGCAGGCCGTAGAACAGCAGCTGGGTCAGGAAGACCATGCCCCAGCGCCAGCGCGCGAACATGCCGCGCACGGTGCGCGGATAGATCTTCTTGGAGGCCTCGTACAGGCCCACCGACTCGCTCTCGGCCGGCGCGATCGGAATGATCTTGCGCGTGCCGGGGCCGGCCTGGGCCGATGCGGCGGAAACGGGAGCGGATGGATCCATGGTGATGGCCTGGCGGCGTCAGGGCCCCGTGGCAGGGTTGGAAAGTCCCCACACATAGGACGCGAGCAGCTTGATCTGCGCCTCGGTGAGCCGGCCTTCCTGCGCGGGCATCTCGCTGTGCTTGCCGGCATTGACCATCTGCACGATGGCCGCCTCGCCGTAGCCATGCAGCCAGGTCTTGTCGCTCAGGTTGGGCGCGCCCACCGCCTGGTTGCCCACGCCGCCGATGCCGTGGCAGGCGGCGCACACCGTGAACTTTGACTTGCCGAGGCCGGCGCGCACCGAATCGTGCGGCGCACCTGAAAGGCTCAGCACGTAGTTCGCCACGTTCTTCACGTCGTCCTGCGTGCCCACCGCCGCGGCCATTGGCGGCATCGTGCCGATGCGGCCCTTGGTGATGGTCTCGGCGATCTTCTCGGGCGTGCCGCCGTGCAGCCAGTCCTTGTCGGTCAGGTTGGGAAAGCCCTTGCTGCCGCGCGCATCGGAGCCGTGGCACTGGGAACAGTTGTTCATGAACAGGCGCTCGCCGATGGCCATGGCCTTGGGTTCGCGCGCGATGTCTTCCATGGTCATGCCGGCGTAGCTCGCGTAGACGGGCGCCAGCGCCGCGGTGGCCTTGGCCACGTCCTCTTCGTACTCGCTCCGGGTGCTCCAGTTCGCCTGGCCGCTGAAGCTGCCCAGGCCCGGAAAGACCACCAGGTAGCCCACCGCGAAGACGATGGTCAGCACGAAAAGGCCGATCCACCACATGGGCAGCGGATTGTTGGACTCGCGCAGGTCCTCGTCCCACACGTGGCCGGTGGTGTTGTCCGCATCGGAAGGCACGCGCTTGCGGGCCGTGAGCCACAGCAGCAGCATGCATCCGAGGATGCTCAGCACCGCGCCCGCGGCAACGTAGTTGGACCAGAAGTTGTTGACGAAATCGCTCATCGTGGGCCCCTTTTGTTCTTCAGTCCTGCTCGAACGGCAGCTGCGCGGCTTCCTCGAAGCGCGGCGCGTTGCGGCGGGCATAGGCCCAGGCCACGATGCCGAGGAAAAGCACGAAGCACGAAACGGTGGCGGCAACGCGCAAGGTGGTGATGTCGATCATGGTTCGGTGCTCCCTACTTGAGCGCGAGGCCCAGCGATTGCAGGTACGCCACGGTGGCGTCCATCTCGGTCTTGCCGCGCACGTCGTCGGCGGCACGGGCGATCTCCTCGTCCGTGTAGGGCACGCCGACCTGGCGCAGCGCACGCATGTGGCGCGGAACGGCATCGGCATCGACCTGGGTCTTGTCCAGCCAGGCATAGGCCGGCATGTTCGATTCGGGCACCAGGTCGCGCGGGTTGTTCAGGTGGATGCGGTGCCATTCGTCGCTGTACTTGCCGCCCACGCGGTGCAGGTCGGGGCCGGTGCGCTTGCTGCCCCACTGGAACGGATGGTCGTAGACGAACTCGCCGGCCACCGAGTAGTGGCCGTAGCGCAGCGTCTCCGAGCGGAACGGCCGGATCATCTGCGAGTGGCAGTTGTAGCAGCCCTCGCGCAGGTAGACGTCGCGGCCGGCCAGCTGCAGCGCGGTGTTCGGCTTCAGGCCCTGGATCGGCTCGGTGGTCGACTTCTGGAAGAACAGCGGCACGATCTCGACCAGGCCGCCGATGGCGACGACCACGAGGATCAGCACGATCATCAGCAGGTTGTTGGTCTCCACCTTCTCATGGGTGAAGCCGGTGCTGGAGGGGGTCTTTTGCGTCATGGCGCTTCCTCAGGCGTGGGCAATGGCAACGGGGGGAATGGCGGCCTGCATGGAGCGCCCGGAGATGACGGTCATCCACACGTTCCATGCCATCACCAGCATTCCGGCCAGATACAGCAGGCCGCCGGCCAGCCGCACCACGTAGAACGGGAAGGTGGCCTTCACGCTCTCCACGAAGGTGTAGGTGAGCGTGCCGTCGGGATTGATGGCGCGCCACATCAGGCCCTGCATCACGCCGGCGATCCACATGGCGGCGATGTACAGCACGATGCCGATGGTGGCCATCCAGAAATGCGCCTCGATGGCCTTCACGCTGAACATGGCGGTGCGGCCGTACATGCGCGGGATCAGGTAGTACAGCGAGCCCATGGTGATGAAGCCCACCCAGCCCAGCGCGCCGGAGTGCACGTGGCCGATGGTCCAGTCGGTGTAGTGGCTCAGGGCGTTGACGGTCTTGATCGACATCATCGGACCCTCGAAGGTCGACATGCCGTAGAACGACAGCGCCACGATCAGGAAGCGCAGGATCGGGTCGGTGCGCAGCTTGTGCCAGGCGCCCGAGAGCGTCATCACGCCGTTGATCATGCCGCCCCAGCTCGGCGCGAGCAGGATCAGCGAGAACACCATGCCCAGCGACTGCGTCCAGTCCGGCAGCGCCGTGTAGTGCAGGTGGTGCGGGCCGGCCCACATGTAGGTGAAGATCAGCGCCCAGAAGTGGACGATGGAGAGCCGGTACGAATACACCGGCCGGCCGGCCTGCTTGGGGATGTAGTAGTACATCATCCCGAGGAAGCCCGCGGTGAGGAAGAAGCCCACCGCGTTGTGGCCGTACCACCACTGCACCATCGCGTCCTGCACGCCGGCATAGGCCGAGTAGCTCTTCATCCAACCCGCCGGAATCTCGGCGCTGTTGACGATGTGCAGCAGCGCCACCGCGATGATGAAGGCGCCGTAGAACCAGTTGGCCACGTAGATGTGGCGCACGCGGCGCATGCCGATGGTGCCGAAGAACACCACCGCATAGGCCACCCACACCACCGCGATCAGGATGTCGATCGGCCATTCGAGCTCGGCGTATTCCTTGCCCGTGGTGTAGCCCAGCGGCAGGCTGATGGCGGCGGCCACGATCACCGCCTGCCAGCCCCAGACCACGAACGACGCGAGCGCCGGCGCGAACAGCCGGACCTGGCAGGTGCGCTGCACCACGTGGAAGCTGGTGGCCATGAGCGCGCAGCCGCCGAACGCGAAGATCACCGCGTTGGTGTGCAGCGGCCGCAGCCGCCCGTAGCTGAGCCACGGGATGCCAAGGCTGAATTCGGGCCAGGCGAGCTCGGTGGCGATGATCACGCCGACCAGCATGCCGACCACGCCCCAGACCACGGACATGAGGGCGAGCTGCCGTACGGCGGTGTCGTCGTAGACCGCTGCGGGAGGATGGGGTTCTTGCATCGTGGTGCCTCTTGATGGACTGCGGGCAGTGTCCCCGCGCCCTCCTCCCGAGGGTTTGATGCAGATCAATCGCCGCGCAGGATGCGGTCGCCTTCGATCTCGATGTCTTCGAACTGCCCGCGCTCGATGGCCCACCAGAGGCCGCCAAGTATGGCGAGCACCAGCACGACCGACAGCGGGATCAGCAGGAAGAGGATGTCCATCAGCGCACCGCCCTGGCCTCGGAAGCTGCGGGGGCCGCGAGCCGCGCCGCATTGAGCACCACCACCAGCGAACTCGCCGCCATGCCCAGCCCGGCCAGCCAGGCGGGCAGCCAGCCCATGACGGCCAGCGGCACGCACAGCGCGTTGTAGCCGGCCGCCCATGCCAGGTTCTGCCGCACCACGCGCAGCGTTCGCCGCGCCTGCGCGATGGTGCGCGGAATGGCCGCGAGCGCATCGCCCGGCACCACGAAGTCGGTCCGTGCGCGCGCGAGCGGCACGGCGCGCCCGAAGGCGAAGGAGGCATTCGCGCGCGCCAGCGAAGGCCCGTCGTTCAGGCCGTCGCCCACCATCGCCACCTGCCGGCCTTCGGCCTGCAGCCGCCACAGGACCGCGAGCTTGTCCTCGGGCGTGCAGCCGCCCTGTGCGAATTCGATGCCGGCGCGCGCAGCGATCTCCCGCGCGGCGCTGTCGCGGTCGCCCGACAGCAGGCGCACCGTGACGCCTTCGGCCTGCAGCGCCGCCACCGCGGCGGCGGCGTCCCGGCGCAGCTCCTCGGCCAGCACGAAGCTCGCGATCCAGCCCTGCTCGTCGCTCAGGTGCACCTGCGGCGCCTCGACCTGCAGCGGCGCCACGCCGCAATGGTTCGCCGAGCCCAGCCGCACGCGCCGCGCCGGGCCGCCGGCATCGCCGCTTCGGCGCAGCAGGCCTTCGAGCCCGAGACCGGCCAGCTCAGTCGGTTGCGTGACCTCCCAGCCGGGCGGCGCGCGGAACTGCGCATTCCATGCATTCACCAGTGCACGCGCGCCCGGATGCAGCGAGTGCGCGCCGAGCGCGGCGCCGATCTCCAGCGCATCGCCCGGGCGCAAACCCTGGCGGCAGTACACGCGTTCCAGGCGCGGCGTGTCGCCGGTCAGCGTGCCCGTCTTGTCGAAGATCACCGTATCGACCGAGGCCAGCGCCTCCAGCGCCTGCAGGTTGGAGGTCAGCACGCCGCCGCGCGCCAGCGCGCCCGCGCTCGCAAGCATGGCGGCCGGCGTGGCGAGCGAGAGCGCGCACGGGCAGGTCACGATCAGCACCGCCACCGCCACCATCAGCGCGCGGCCCGGGTCGGCATGCCACCAGAAAGCCGCGGCGCCGGCAGCCGACACCAGCACCAGCACGAGAAACGGCCGCGCGATGCGGTCGGCGAGCTGGGCCAGGCGCGGCTTGCCGAGCGCGGCGCTTTCCATCAGCCGCACGATCTGCGCGAAGCGCGTGCCCTCGCCCACCGATTCGATGCGCAGCTGCACGGTGGCCGAGAGGTTGTGGCTGCCCGCCAGCACGCGCTCGCCGCGCGCCCGCGCCACGGGGCGGGATTCGCCGGTCAGCAGCGCTTCGTCGGTGCTGGTGCCGCCGTCGATCAGCACGCCGTCGGCCGGAAAGGCCTCGCCCGGGCGCACCCGCACCACGTCGCCCGCGGCCAGGCGCCGCACCGCCACGCGCTGCCAGCCGCCATCGGCCCCGAGCCGCTCGACGCCATCGGGCAGGCGGTTCATCACGGCCTCGAGCGAGCCGGCCGTGCGGTCGCGCAGCCGCGCCTCGAGCCAGCGGCCCGTGAGCAGGAAGAACACGAACATGGTCAGCGAGTCGAAATAGACCTCGTGTCCCAATGCGCCCGCGCCGTCGAAGGTGGCCGCGGTGCTGACCGCGAACGCAATGGCGATGCCGAAGGCGACCGGCACGTCCATGCCGATGCGCGCATGGCGAAGGTCGCGCCACGCACTGCGAAAGAACGGCCCGCAGGAGAAGAACAGCACCGGCAGCGTCAGCACCCAGGAGGCCCAGCGAAGCAGCTGGGCGGCGTCCGGCGTCATTTCCCCGGGCTGCGCGATGTAGGCCGGGTAGGCGTACATCATCACCTGCATCATGCAAAAGCCCGACACCAGCCAGCGCCAGAGCGCGAGCCGCAACTCGCGCGAACGGCGCTCGCGTGCGGAGCCGTCGGCGGCGGGCACCAGCCGGTAGCCGGCGGCCTCTGAAGCCTCGAACCAGCGCGAGGGCCGCGTCTGCGCGGCGGACCACAGCACGCGGGCACGCTGGCTCGCGGCATTCACCTGCACCTCGAGCACGCCCGCGACGCGCAGCAGCGCGGCCTCCACGGCGAGGCCGCAGCCCGCGCAGTGCATGCCTTCCACCGCCACCTGCGATTCCCAGCGCCCCGTGCCCGCATCGCCGCCATCGAGCGCATGGCCGAAGGCGGGCCATTCGGCGGGATCGTCGAGCACCTGCCACGCCTCACGGGGTGCCCGTGGGAGCGCGGCGGCCGGGGAAAAGGAGGCGAGCGCGGCTTGCATCGGGCAAGGCTAAGGGCCGGCCAGGCGCGCGCATTTGATCTGCATCAAGCGGCGCGGGTGGCTGCCTGCCTAAGCTCGCGGCACACGTCTCCGGAAAGAAAAACCATGTACAAGCGCATTCTCGTGGCCACCGACGGCTCCACGCTCTCGAAGAAGGCGGTCACGAGCGCGATCGCCCTCGCGAGCCGGCACGATGCCGACCTTGTCGCGCTCACCGTGGTGCCGCGCTACCCCAAGAGCTACTTCGACGGCGCGATGTCCTTCTCGCCCGAAGACATCGCCCGGGTCGAGAAGCAATGGGCCGACAAGGCACAGGACATGCTCGACGCCGTGGCCGCGCGCGCGGTGGCGAGCGGCGTGCAGCTGAAGACCGCCATCGCCAACTCGGACCTGGTGGCCGAATCGATCGTCGCCGCCGCAAAGAAGCACAAGTGCGACCTGATCGTCATGGCCTCGCACGGCCGCAAGGGCATCAAGCGGCTGCTGCTGGGCAGCGAGACGCAGCACGTGCTGACGCACTCCACGCTGCCCGTGCTGGTGCTGCGCTGACCGCGCGGCGGGCCTCAGCTTCAGGCGGCCTGCATCGAGCCCGCGCCGAGCGCGTCGTTCTCGGCGTCGCTGAGCCAGCGGCGCTTGTCGCGCAGCGGCGGCGCGCCGAACATGCGGCTGTACTCGCGCGCGAACTGCGACGGGCTCTCGTAGCCCACGCTGTGCGCCGCGCTCGACACGTCGGCGCCGGCCATCAGCATCTGGCGGCGCGCTTCCTGCAGGCGCAGCTGCTTCTGGTACTGCAGCGGGCTCATGGCCGTCACGGCCTTGAAGTGATGGTGGAACGACGACACGCTCATGTGCACTGCGCGCGCCATGTCCTCGATCCGCAGCGACTGCGAATAGTTGATGCGCAGCGCGCTGATCGCCTTGGCGATGCGCTGGGTGTGGCTGTCCTGCAGCGCGATCTGCCGCAGCCGCGCGCCCTCCCCGTTCACCAGCAGGCGGTACATGATCTCGCGCTTGATGAGCGGCGCCATGATCGGCACGTCCTCGGGCGACTCGACCAGCCGCAGCAGCCGCAGCACCGGCTCGAGCACCGGCATGCCGATGCGGTTGACGTACATGCCGCGGGAGGCAGGCGCATTGGCCTTCGCGGGCAGCTTCTCGTCGCCGATGAGCTTGCCGATCTCGTCGATCGCCAGTTCCAGCCGCACGCCCAGGTAGGGCTCGTTGTCGCTCGTCAGGCGCACCTGGCCGCACACCGGCAGGTCGACCGAGGTCACCAGGTAGTGCATCGGGTCGTACACATAGATGTCGTCGCCCACGATGATCCGCTTGGAGCCCTGCGCGATGAGCCCGAGCGCCGGGGTCGCGAAGGCATGCTTGGGGCCGTCGGGCTTGCTGATGCAGAACACCTGCAGGCCGGCCACCGGCGTTTCCACGGTGCCGTCCTGGCCGCGCGTGATGCGGTTGATCAGCGCGACCAGTTCCTTCCTGGCTTCGTCGAGTTCGGGCTCCAGCGGCATCGGCTGGGCAATGGCGGCAGCGATTTCGGGTGTGTCTTGGGGCATGTTCGGGGGGCCTTGTCACGGATGGGGCCGCGGTGGCGGCCGGCGTGGAGGATCGGGTGGTTCAAAGCTTAGCGCCACGCCAACGAATCTGCACGGCCCGTGCAGGAGGTCTGGAGAAATAGGCAAGGACTTTGCAGGAACGCGCTCGCCATGCCCGGCGCCGCGGCCGGATACTTTTGCGGACGGCGGGGGCTTTCCGGCCTCCTTCTTGCGCCACCCATCCAAAGGACATCTCTCATGCAGTACCGCAAATTCGGCCGCACCGGCCTGTTCGTTTCCGAACTCTGCCTCGGCACCATGACCTTCGGCGGCGCCAGCGGCATCTGGGGCCAGATCGGCAACCTCCAGCAGTCCGAGGCGGAAGGCCTGGTCGGCCGCGCGCTCGACGCCGGCATCAACTTCATCGACACCGCTGACGTGTATTCCGAAGGGTTGTCGGAAACCATCACCGGCCAGGCGCTGAAGAACCTCAAGGTGCCGCGCGAGAACGTGGTGGTCGCCACCAAGGTGTTCGGCGAGACCGGCAAGACCGCCAACGCGGCCGGCGCCTCGCGCTACCACATCATGGACGGCGTGAAGGCCAGCCTCAGGCGCCTGCAGCTGGACCACATCGACCTCTACCAGATCCACGGCTTCGACCCCGTCACGCCCATCGAGGAAACCGTGCGCGCGCTGGACAACCTGGTGCAGCAGGGCCACGTGCGCTACGTGGGCGTTTCCAACTGGGCGGCCTGGCAGATCATGAAGGCGCTGGGCATTGCCGAGCGCCAGGGGCTCGCGCGCTTCGAATCGCTGCAGGCCTACTACACCATCGCGGGCCGCGACCTGGAGCGCGAACTGGCGCCGATGCTGCAGAGCGAAAACCTCGGCCTGATGGTCTGGAGCCCGCTGGCGGGTGGCCTGCTGAGCGGCAAGTACGGGCGTGGCACCGAAGCCGAGAAAGGCAGCCGCCGCACCAGCTTCGACTTTCCGCCCGTGAACGTCGAGCGTGCCTACGACTGCATCGACGTGATGCGCCAGCTGGCCGAAGCGCGCAAGGTGTCGGTGGCGCAGATCGCGCTTGCGTGGCTGCTGCACCAGCCGGTGGTGACCAGCGTGATCGTCGGCGCCAAGCGCGTCGCGCAGCTGGACGACAACATTGCCGCCACCGCGATCCGGCTCTCCGCCGACGAGCTGGCCGAACTCGGCAAGGTGAGCGCCCTGCCCTCCGAGTACCCCGGCTGGATGCTCGAGCGCCAGGGCGGCGCGCGGGCGAAGCGGCTGGCTGAATCAGGCCAGCGCGGCTGAGCGGCTGAGCTCGGCCGGCGTCGCCGGGTGGCTGAACTCGGCCAGCTCCGCCGACCGGCGCGCCGCGTAGGCCGCCGTGGCGCGCAATGCGCGCAGGTCGAGGTGCCGCGCGGCGCTGGCCGCCGAGGGTTCGGCCAGGTGCGGCACCACACCGAGCAGCGGCGCACCGAGCCGGCCGCGCAGCGTCTGCAGATTGGCTTCGGGCGCCAGCATGCCCGGTTCGATGGTGCTCGCGATCCACCCCGCCAGCACGAGCCCGCGCGCGCGGATCGCCTCCGCCGTGAGCAGCGCGTGGTTCAGGCAGCCCAGGCGCAGCCCGACCACCAGGATCACCGGCAGTCCCAGCGCCACGGCCAACTCGGCGCTGTCGAGGTCGTCGCCGAACGGCACGCAGAAGCCGCCCACGCCTTCGACCACCACCGCGTCGGCGCACTGCGACAACGCCGCGAAGGCCGACAGCAGCGGCGGCAATTCGATGCGCACGCCCTCCTCCCTTGCCGCCAGATGCGGCGACATCGGCGCGCGCAGCAGGTACGGGCAGCGCAGGGCCAGCGGCGCATCGACATTGCCGGCCGCGCGCAGCTGCTCGACGTCATCGTTGCGCCAGGCGCCATCGACCAGCTCCAGCCCTGCGGCCACCGGCTTCATGCCGACCGCGCGCAGGCCCGAGGCGGCCAGCAGGCTCAGCATCGCGCTGCTGGCCAGCGTCTTGCCGACGCCCGTGTCGGTGCCGGTGACGAACCAGCGGCGGTGTGCCGTGGGTGCACGCAGCGCGGCGCTCATGCGGCCTCTTTCCACGGCCGCGCCAACGCATCGCCCAAGGCATCGAGCAGCCGCGCCACATCGTCCTCCGAGTGGCTGGCCGACAGCGTGATCCGCAGCCGCGCGGTGCCGGCGGGCACTGTCGGCGGGCGGATCGCGCCGACGCGCAAACCGCGGGCATCGAGTTGCGCCATCGCCTGCATCGCGCGCGCGTTGTCGCCGACGACCAGCGGCTGGATCGCGGTGGGCGATTCGGGCAGCCAGGCGCTGCCGTCCGCCGGCAGGATCGCCTCGAGGCCGCGGCGCAGCTGGGCGATGCGCGCCTTCAAATGGGCGCGGCGCAGGTCGCCTTCCTCGCTTTCGATCAGCGTGAGGCTCGCGAGCAGCGCATGCGCAATGGCCGGCGGCGCGGCGGTGGTGAAGATGTACGGCCGCGCGCGCTGCACCAGGTAGTCGATGACCGTGCGGTGCGCCGCCACGAACGCGCCCGACACCCCGGCCGCCTTGCCCAGCGTGCCGACGAGCACCAGCCGCTCCGAGCGCAGCCCCATGGCCTGCAGCACGCCGCGACCCGTGGCGCCGAGCACGCCAAAGCCGTGCGCATCGTCCAGCACCAGCCAGGCGTCGTGGCGCTCGGCCAGCGCGAGCAGCTCGGCCACGGGCGCGATGTTGCCGTCCATGCTGAAGACCGCATCGCTCACGATCAGCTTGACCGGCGCATCGCAGGCGCCGAGCTGCGCATCGAGCGCGGCCACGCCGCAGTGCGGATAGCGCTCGACCCGCGCCTTGGCCAGCCGCGCCCCGTCGATCAGCGATGCGTGGTTGAGAGACTCCGAAAAGATCACCGCCTCCGCGCCGCCGAGCGCCGACAGCACCGCGAGGTTGGCCATGTAGCCCGTGCAGAAGAACAGGCTCTGCGCCTCCGGGATGAACGGCGCCATCCAGCCGGCCAGCCGCTCCTCGAGCTCGGCGTGCGCGCGCGAGTGGCCGAGGATCAGGTGCGACCCGCCGCTACCCGTGCCGTAGCGCGCCGCGCCCTCGGCCAGTGCGGCGGCCAGCGCCGGATGCGCGGCCAGGCCGAGGTAGTCGTTGCTGCTGAAGCCGAGCATGGTGCGCGGCGCGCCCGCGCCGGCCAGCGTCAGCGATTGCCCGGGTGCGCAGGCGGTTTCGGCGATCTGCCGGCGGCGCCGCAGCGATTGCGCGTCGAGCGCCGTGATCTCGTCCTGCAGGCGTTCAAGCAAGCGCGGCATTGCGGCCTCCTTCCTCTGCGTGGGCGGAAGCGGCCACCGCTTCCAGCGTGGCCAGGGTGCCGTCGACCAGCCGGTCGATGTCGTCGTCGCCGATCGCGTAGGGCGGCATGAGGTAGACGGTCGGGCCGATCGGGCGCATCAGCAGTCCGTTTGCGCGTGCGGCCAGGTGAAAGCGTTCCGCGAACCGGGCGCCGGGCTCGCGCACGTCGAAGGCCGTGATCATTCCGCGCTGGCGCAGGTGATCGACGGGCATGCCGTGCAGCCCCTCGCGCAAGCGGCCGATCAGCCGCTCGGCGCGGGCGCGGTTGCGGCGCAGCGCGTCCTCGTGCTCGAACAGGTCGAGCGTGGCCAGCGCCGCGCGGCAAGCCAGCGCGTTGCCGGTGTAGGAATGGGAATGCAGGAAGCTGCGCGCCACGTCGTCGTCCACGAAGCCCTGGTAGATCGCATCGCGCGTCATCACCAGCGCCAGCGGCAGGTAGCCGCCGCTGATGCCCTTGGACAGGCACAGGAAGTCGGGCCAGATGCCGGCCTGCTCGCAGGCGAAGAAGCTGCCGGTGCGCCCGCAGCCCACTGCAATCTCGTCGGCGATGAGGTGCACGCCGTAGCGGTCGCACAGTGCCCGCACGAGGCGCAAGTAGTCGGGGTCGTGCATCGCCATGCCGGTGGCGCATTGCACCAGCGGCTCGACGATCACGGCGGCGATCGATGCATGCCGTTCGGCCAGCAGCGCTTCGAGCTCGGCCGCGGCACGGCGCGCCACGGCAGCGGCGTCTTCGCCCGACCGCGCGGCCCGGGCGTCGGGCGATGCCACGAGGTGCGCATTCGCGAGCAGCGGCGCGTACGCGTCGCGGAACACCGGCACGTCGGTCACATGCAGCGCGCCCAGCGTTTCGCCGTGGTAGCCCTGCCGCAGCGCGACGAAGTCATGCTTGCCGGCGCGGCCCGCATTGCGCCAGGCATGAAAGCTCATCTTCAACGCGATCTCCACCGCCGAGGCGCCGTCCGAGGCATAGAAGCAATGGCCCAGCGCATGGCCGGTCAGCGCGGCGAGCCGCTCGGCCAGCTCGACGGCCGGCGCGTGCGTGCAGCCCGCGAGCATCACGTGCGAGAGCGTGTCGAGCTGGTCCTTGAGCGCGGCGTTGATGGCCGGGTGCGCATGGCCGAAGAGATTGACCCACCACGAGCTCGTTGCGTCGAGGTAGCGGCGTCCGTCGTGGTCGAACAGCCAGACGCCCTCGCCCCGCGCGATCGGCAGCGGCGGCACCGCCTCGAGCCGGATGCTCTGCGTGCACGGATGCCAGACGTGGCGCCGGCTGCGCTGCTGCCAGCCGGCGTTTTTCGATGCGGCGGGCATCGAGGGAGAAGCAATCGTTGGCGGCATCCGCGCATTCCTTTGGGGCAAGGCGCGGGATCGTATCGGCGCCCATGCGGCGCGGCAAACCGCCGGTGCGGGCATCGGAATGCGGGCACTTGAACGACGTTGGCCGGGGTAGCACGCCCGTTCGGACCAAGGCCGCGCAACAGGGCGGCATCGTGTACGGAGGCGGGTCCGCAAGGCCAATGCAAGTTGTCTTGGCGGCGACAAAGATTTTTGCGGAGTATCGAGTTCTTACCTTGATCGAGGGGGTGGTTGGCGTGATCGGACAGCCTGGTGGCAGATATCGGCTATCGGCAAATTCCGCGCCCCACCGTGCCTGCGCATGAGGCTTGGACGACGCCCGCGGTGGGCCAATTCCGACACCGGCGGGCAGGCACCGCGCGGACAAATGAATGTCCATCCATTCATCATTCATTCGAAGGAGCAGCCCATGTCCAAGACGAACCCCAACACGCCCGACGAGCGTGGTTCGTTGCCTCCCCAGCACAACAAGGCCGGCCACCAGAGCCCGACACCGCGCAACGAGCCGCGCCGCACCACCGAGAGCCGCCACGACCGCGAAAGCCACGTCGGCGGCAGCAACCAGAGCCAATCGCGGCGTGGCGGCGCCGGCGGTTCCACGCATTGACGAGAGCGGCCTGAAGGCCGCCGAACTGCCCGAGCCGGCAACATGTCCCATCGCAACGAAGCCACGGCCGCGCTGAAGGCGCTCAGCGTGGCGACCGATGCCTGCCGCGAATGCCCGCTGGGCGCGCATGCGACCCAGTCGGTGTTCGGCGAAGGCCCGGTCGGCGCGGCGCTGATGGTGGTGGGCGAGCAGCCCGGCGACAAGGAAGACCTGGTCGGCCGCCCCTTCGTGGGCCCGGCCGGCAAGCTGTTCGACCGCGCAGTGGCCGAGCTCGGCTGGTCGCGCGAGAAGCTCTACGTGACCAATGCGGTGAAGCATTTCAAGTACGAGCCGCGCGGCAAGCGCCGCATGCACAAGACCCCGGGCCAGCGCGAAGTGGATGCCTGCCACCACTGGCTCGAAAGCGAGATGGAGCTCGTGCAGCCGCGCGCCTACATCGCGCTCGGCGGCACGGCTGCGCGCTCACTGCTCGGCCGGCCGGTCGCGGTGATGAAGGAGCGCGGCCAGTGGGTCGAGGATGCCGCAACAGGCCGCCGCGTGCTGGTCACGCTGCATCCCTCCGCCCTGCTGCGCGGCGATCCGCTGCAGCGCGAAGCGGCTTGGGAAGCCTGGCTCAAGGACCTGTCGATGGCTTCGGAGCTGATGAAGAAAGCCGGGGCCAGGCGCCCGGCCGAAAAACAGCCCGCCGCAAAAAAGCCGGCCGCAAGGCCCGCCGCAAGTCACGCGCGCCGCCGCGTGCGCATGGTGATGGAATAGCGCAGCGCCTCGGTCGGCGCGATGCTGTGCTGCCAGGCCCAGCGCGCTTCGCCGCGCAGCATGTAGATGGAGCGCGGCTCGATCAGCAGCTGCAGGCTCGCAGGTGCGCTGGCGCTGGCCGGCGGGTAGGGACGCAGCTGCATCACTGCGTCGCCCTGCAGCGAAACGCCCACGATGTCCTCGAAGTCCGGCACGTCGCGGTGCCAGCCGAGCGGCGTGCCGGGCCGGTATTCGGAGATCAGCATGTGGGCGAAATCCTCGGGCGCCATGCCCATCCACGCGGCCACCCGCGCACGCAGCGGATGAAGCGCGGGCGGCATGGCCGCGCCGGGACGCAGCCGCTTCTTGTCGAAGTCGTAGCTGCCGCCAAAGCTGATGCCGCGGCGGCGCGCGGTGTATTCCTTGTAGCGCATCTCGCGCAGCTCGAAGCCCTGCACGAGCCGCAGCAGCTCGGCTTCCTCGGCGCGCGTGAGGAATTCGCGCTCGTAGCGCAGGCCTTCGACGGCGGCCGCGGGCGCCTCGCCGAACAGGTCGGGCTCGTCAGCGAACTGGATGTGCCTGGCTGAGCGCATCGATGCTCTCTCCTTCGCCCACGTGTGCCGGGCCGCCCAGGCGCAGCTCCCACCAGGGCGGCAGCAGCTGCCGGATCTCGGCGCGCGCAAAGCGGTCGTCCAGCAGGTGCAGCACGCCGCTGTCCTGCTCGGTGCGGATGACGCGGCCGGCCGCCTGCACCACCTTTTGCAGGCCGGGATAGAGGTAGGTGTATTCGTAGCCCTTGCCGAAGCGCGCCTGCATGCGCTCGCGCGTGATCTCGTTGAGCGCGTTGTGCTGCGGCAGGCCCAGGCTCGCCACGAAGGCGCCGATCAGCCGGCTGCCGGGCAGGTCGATGCCTTCGCCGAACGCACCGCCGAGCACGGCAAAGCCGATGCCCCGGCCGCCCTCCTCGAAGCGTGCGAGAAAGCCGTGGCGGTCGGCCTCGGCCATGCCGCGCGTCTGGGCCCACACGGGCACGCCGGGGTGCCTGGCCAGGAAGGCCGCGCAGGCTTTTTCGAGGTAGTCGAAGCTGCTGAAGAACGCGAGGTAGTTGCCCGGCATGCGCTCGAACTGCTCGCCGATGATCCCGGCCACGCGAGCGAGCGAGCCCGCGCGGTCGCGAAAGCGGGTCGACACGTTCATGGCCACCTCCACGCGCAGCTGCTGGCTGCGGAATGGCGAGGCCACGTCGAGCAGCATCGTTTCCGGCGGCAAGCCGAGCGCGTCGCGGTAGAACTCGAACGGCGACAAGGTGCCCGAGAAGCAGGTGCACGATGCGGCGTCCGCGAAGCGCGGCTCGAGGAACGGCGCCGGCACCAGGTTGCGGATCGCGAGGCTGCGCTGCTGCTGGTCGTGCGCGGGGCCCAACGTGCGCTCGAAGACCGAATGGTCGTCGAAGGCGTCGGCCAGCCGGGCGAACTGCAGCGCATCGAAGAAGAAGCGCTGCAGCGGGCCCTGGGCCGCGTCGGGCGTGGCCGCGAAGTACTCGCCCATGGCCGTGTTGGCGGCCTGCAGCGTGCGCGCGAAGCGCTCGGGAATCTCGTCGGCGGTGTCGTAGGGCTCGGCCTGCGCCTGCTGCACCGTGTCCCATTCGCGGTACAGCCGGCCCAGCGCGCCGCGCACCGAGGCCGGCGCCACGCGGTGGGCCTCTTCGAGCGCGAGGCCGTCGAGCCGCGCCGTGTACATGCCGCGCGCGCGCTCCAGCAGGTTGTGCGCCTCGTCCACCAGCACCGCCGCGCGCCATTCGGCATCCTTCATGGTGGCGTAGAGAAAGGCGCTGCCGTCGAAGTAGTAGTTGTAGTCGCCCACGATCAGGTCGCACCAGTGCGCCATTTCCTGCGCGAGGAAATAGGGGCACACGCTGTGCGCCAACGCAATTCTTCGCAGCGCCGGCCGGTCGAGCCGGGCGGCCTGCGCGGCTTCTTCGCGCGCGGCGGGCAGGCGGTCGTAGAAGCCCTTGGCCAGCGGGCAGGCATCGCCGTTGCAGGCCCGGTCGGGGTATTCGCAGACCTTTTCGCGCGCGGTGAGTTCGAGCACCCGCAGCTGCGCGCAGTTCTTGCCCAGCACGCCGACGGCCTCCAGCGCCACGGCCCGGCCCGAGGTCTTGGCGGTGAGAAAGAAGATCTTGTCGATCTTGCGCGCGGCCCGCGCCTTCAGCAGCGGAAAGATGGTGGCCAGCGTCTTGCCGATGCCGGTGGGTGCCTGCGCCATCAGGCAGCGCGCGTTTACGGCGGCGCGGTAGACGGCTTCGGCCAGTTCGCGCTGGCCGGGCCGGAACGAGCCGTGCGGAAATTCAAGCCGGCCGAGCGCATGGCCGAGCGCCGCATGGTGCGCGGCCTCGCTCTGCGCCCAGGCGCTGTAGCGCTCGCACAGCAGTTCGAAATGCGCCTGCAGCGCGGCCCGCGTGTGCTGCTCTTCCAGCACGGTTTCGTCGCCGGTGCCGAGGTCCAGATAGACCAGCGCCACGGTGATGTGCTCGTAGCCGTGCACCTCGCAGAGCATCCAGCCGTAGCAGCGGGCCTGCGCCCAGTGCAGCGCCCGGTGGTTGCCGCGGATGGCGTCGAAGTCGCCGCGGAAGGTCTTGATCTCCTCGACGCGGGGTTCGCGCGGGTCGTGCCCGTCGGCACGGCCGCGCACCTGGAGCGCGCCGCAGCGGGAGACCAGCGGCACCTCGCTTTCATAGCCGTCGCCGCGCCGGCCCTGCACCAGCGCATGGCCGGCCATGCCTTCGAGCGCGCTGGGTGCAGGCACGAAGCGCAGGTCGAGGTCGCCGGCCTTGGCACCGAAGGCGCACAGGGCCTTGACGGAGACGGCGCGGGCATCGGGCGCGTCTTCGGTCGGCGGGGTGGAAAGGTCCGTGGTCACGGCTGATGCTGTATAAAACAACAGTATAGCGAGACCACCGCACCGGGGGCAAAGGCGGTATCGGGCCTTTCTCCGACACCCGGCGCTCCAGAATTCGGCAAAACTTCAAAAGTTTTGCTTACAAATCTTGTTCGAATGAAAACGCCGACCGCGATCGACCCCGACGACTTCGACCGCCAGCTGAGCCGCAATCTCAAGTGGCCGCTGCTGGGCGGGGTGATCGGCGCGCTGGTGTTCGTCAGCCTGATCGTGTTCCTGCTGTTCACCATCAGCCGGGTCGAGCAGAGCGACCGCGTGACGCGCAGCGCCAGCGAGCTGCAGGGCCGCAGCATCGACATGGAAACCGGCCTGCGCGGCTTCCTGATCACCGGCGATGAAAGCTCTCTCGAGCCCTACCACCGGGCGCTGCCAAGAATCAAGAGCGACACCGCCGCGCTTCGCGAGCTGGTGCTGGACAACCGGCAGCAGGCGCAGCGTGTCGAGCGCATCGCAGCGCTGCAGGAGGCCTGGAACGGGTTCGCAGAAGACCTGATCGCGCTGCGCCGCGCCGGCGGCAACTACCCGCAGGCGGTGCGCCAGGGCCGGGGCAAGCAGCTGCGCGACGACATGCGCTCTGAATTCACGGCCTTCATGGACACCGAGGAGGGCCTGCGCTACCAGCGCAACGAAGAGGTCAACCGCACGGCCTGGCTGGTGGTGGCCGTGTTCCTGCTGTTCACGCTGGTGTTCACCGGCATGGTGGCCTACTTCGGCCGCCGGCAGCTGGTGCGGCTTTCGGACAGCTACGACGCGGTGCTGCGGGACCAGGCCGAGCATGCCGAGCGGCTGGCGCAGCAAGCCTGGCTGCGCAGCGCGCAGACCGAACTGGTGGGCGAGCTGGTGGGCGAACTCAATGCCAACGACCTGGGCCGCAAGGTCCTGGCCTTCTTCTCACGCTACCTGGGCAGCGCGGTCGGCGCGCTGTACGTGCGCGAGCGGCAGGGCACGCTGCGCCGCGCCGCGAGCTACGGCTTCTCGATGGAAGCGGAGGCCTCGCCGCAGGTGTTCTCGCCGACCCAGAGCCTGGTTGGCCAGGCGGCGGCCGAACGGCGCCGCATGCTCGTGGAGCCGATCCAGGCCGACTACCTGAAGGTCAATTCGGGCCTGGGCGAAATGGCACCCACGGCCGTGCTGCTGGTGCCCGTGTCGAGCGACGGCGTGGTGAACGGCGTGGTCGAGCTCGGACTGCCGGCCGTGCCCGATACGCGGACCAACGAACTACTCGACCTGGTGGCCGAGGACATCGGCGACTCGCTCGCGGCGGCGCGTTACCGCGAGCAGCTGCAGGACGCGCTGGCCGAAACGCAGCAGCTGAACGAGGAACTGCAGGTGCAGCAGGAAGAGCTGCGCACCGCCAACGAGGAGCTCGAGGAGCAGTCGCGTGCGCTGCGGGCTTCGCAGGCCATGCTGGAGAACCAGCAGGCCGAGCTGGAGCAGACCAACAGCCAGCTCTCCGAGCGCACCGAGGCGCTCGACCAGCGCAACGCCGCCCTGCGCCGCGTGCAGCGCGACCTGGAAGACCGCGCCGACGAATTGCAGCGCGCCAGCCGCTACAAGTCGGAGTTCCTGGCCAACATGTCGCACGAGCTGCGCACGCCGCTCAACAGCGCGCTGATCCTGGCCAAGCTGCTCGCCGACAACCCGCAGGGCAACCTGAGCCCCGAGCAGGTGAAGTTCGCGGAATCGATCTACGCGTCGGGCAACGACCTGCTGGTGCTGATCAACGACATCCTCGACATCTCCAAGGTCGAGGCCGGCAAGCTCGAAGTGGTGGTCGAGGAGGTGGCGCCGGGCAAGCTCGCGCAGAGCCTGGAGAGCACCTTCAGGCCGCTGGCCGCCGAGAAGCAGCTGGCCTTCCGCCTGGAAATGCAGCCCGGCACGCCCGCCACGCTGGCCACCGACCGCCACCGCGTCGAGCAGATCCTGAAGAACCTGCTCTCCAATGCGATCAAGTTCACCAACAGCGGCGAGGTGGCACTCACGGTCTCGGCGGCCGCGGACGGCGGCGCGGTCTTCGCGGTGAGCGATTCGGGCATCGGCATTGCCCCCGAGCAGCAGGAGCTGATCTTCGAAGCCTTCCAGCAAGCCGACGGCACCACCAGCCGCCGCTATGGCGGCACCGGCCTGGGGCTTTCCATTTCGCGCGACCTCACGCGCCTCCTGGGCGGCACGCTCACGCTGCAAAGCCAGCCCGGACAGGGCAGCACCTTCACGCTGCAGCTGCCGGCCGCGGCGCCGCAGGCCTTGCCACAGGCTTCGCAAAAGGCCTCGCAGCATGCAGCTCGGCCCCCTGCCGCGGCGCCCGCCAGGTCCGCAGCGGCGCGCGCGCCCTTCCCTGCTGCGCACGCCACGCCCGCGGCACCCTCGCCGCCGGCTGCCGTGCCGCCGCCCGCCTTTGCCGACGACCGCACGCTGCCGCCCGACCAGGTGCGCCGGGTGCTCGTGATCGAGGACGAGCCGCAGTTCGCGCACATCCTCTACGACCTGGCGCATGAGCTGGGCTACCGCTGCCTGGTGGCCCATGGCGCGGCCGACGGCTTCGAACTGGCGCACCAGTTCCTGCCCGATGCCATCCTGCTCGACATGCGCCTTCCCGACAGCACCGGGCTCGGCCTGCTGCAGCGCCTGAAGGATTCGCCGCAGACGCGCCACATCCCCATCCACGTGGTCTCGGCCGCCGACGACGCGCAGGCCGCCGCCCTGCACATGGGCGCCATCGGCTATGCGCAGAAGCCGGCCACGCGCGCCGAGCTGACGCAGGTGTTCGCCCGGCTCGAGGAAAAGCTCACGCAGAAGGTCAAGGCCGTGCTGCTGGTCGAGGACGATGCGCTGCAGCGCGAAAGCGTGATCCGGCTGATCGGCGACGAAGACATCGAGATCGCCGCCGTGGGCTCCGGCGAAGAGGCGCTCGAACTGCTGCGCAGGCGCGTGTTCGACTGCATGATCACCGACCTGCACCTGCCCGACATGCAGGGCAGCGAGCTGCTCAAGCGCATGGCGTCGGAGGAAATCGTCTCGTTCCCGCCGGTGATCGTCTACACCGGGCGCAACCTCACGCGCGGCGAGGAAGCCGAGCTGCAGCGCTATTCGCGCTCCATCATCATCAAGGGCGCGCGCTCGCCGGAACGCCTGCTCGACGAGGTCACGCTGTTCCTGCACAAGGTCGAGGCCGAGCTGTCCAGCGAGCGCCAGGGCATGCTGAAGGCGGCGCGCGGGCGCGACCGCATCTTCGAGGGCCGCACCATCCTTTTGGTGGACGACGACGTGCGCAACCTCTTCGCGCTCACGAGCGCGCTGGAGCAGCGCGGCGCCGCGGTCGAGATCGGCCGCAACGGCCGCGAGGCGCTCCAGAAGCTCGACCAGGCGCGCGAGATCGACCTGGTGCTGATGGACGTGATGATGCCGGAGATGGACGGCCTGGAGGCCACGCGCCGGCTGCGCGCGGACCCGCGCTTCGAGAAGCTGCCCGTGATCGCCATCACCGCCAAGGCCATGAAGGACGACCGCGAGCAGTGCCTGGCCGCGGGCGCCAGCGACTACCTGGCCAAGCCTGTGGACTTGGAGCGCCTGTTCTCGCTTCTGCGCGTGTGGATGCCCAAAATGGAGCGGCTGTGAACCCCAATGCCGCATCCCTGCCCCTGCCATCCGCGTTGAGCAACACGGAGATCGAGCTGCGGCTGCTGATGGAAGCCATCTACCTGCGCTACAGCTACGACTTCCGCAACTACACCGTGGCTTCGCAGAAGCGCCGCGTGCTGCACGCGCTCGCGCAGCTCGGGCTGCCGAGCATCTCGGCATTGCAGGAGAAGGTGCTGCGCGATCCGCTGCTGTTCGGCCGGCTGCTCGAATTCCTGACGATTCCCGTGAGCGAGATGTTCCGCGACCCGGCCTACTTTCTCGCGCTGCGCCGGCACGTGGTGCCGATCCTGCACACCTATGCGTCCCTCAAGGTGTGGGTGGCGGGCTGCAGCACCGGCGAGGAGGTCTTTTCGCTGGCGATCCTGCTGCGCGAGGAAGGCCTGCTCTCCCGCACGCAGATCTATGCCACCGACATCAACCCCGCTTCGCTCGAGAAGGCGCGCCAGGGCATCTTCCCGATCGAATCGATCCGCGGCTACACGGCCAACTACCAGCGCGCCGGCGGACGCAGTTCGTTCTCCGACTACTACACCGCGGCCTACGACGCCGCGCGCTTCGACCCGGCGCTGTGCGCCGACGTCATCTTTGCCGACCACAGCCTGGCCACCGACAGCGTCTTTGCCGAGACGCAGTTCGTGTCGTGCCGCAACGTGCTCATCTATTTCAACCGCGAGCTGCAGGACCGCGCGCTCGGCCTGTTCCACGAGTCGCTCTGCCACCGCGGCTTCCTGGGCCTGGGCGCGAAGGAGAGCATCGACTTCTCGAGCTATGCCGGGCGCTTCGACGCCCATTCGCAGCCGGAGCGCATCTACCGGAAGGCCACATGAAGCCGGATGCCCGCCCCTTCCCTGCGCGGCGCGTCGAGGCCGTGGTGGTCGGCGCGTCCGCGGGCGGCATCGAGGCGCTGCTGGCGCTCCTGCACGGCATTCCACCGCCGTGGCGGCTTCCGGTGGTGGTGGTCCTGCACCTGCCCGAAGGCCACCAGAGCCACCTGGCCGAGATCTTTGCCGAGCGGCTGCACATGCCGGTGCACGAGGCCGCCGACAAGATGCCGGTCGCGCCCGACAGCCTGTACTTCGCGCCGCCCGGCTATCACCTGTCGATCGAGCGCGACCGATGCTTTTCGCTCAGCTGCGAGCCGCCCGTGCACTTTTCGCGGCCATCGATCGACGTGCTGATGGCCTCGGCCGCCGACGCCTACGGCCCCGCGCTCGCCGGGTTCCTGCTCACGGGCGCGAACGACGACGGCGCCGAAGGCCTGTTGCGCATTCACATGGCCGGCGGCCTCACCGCCGTCCAGGACCCGGAGGAAGCCCAGATTCCCACCATGCCCAGGGCAGCCATTGCCCGCCATTCCCCCGATCACGTGCTTGCCCTGCGCGAGCTTCGCACATTGCTGCTGCAACTGGAGTCCGCCCATGCCCATTGACGTCGAAAGCAAGCTGCTGATCGTCGATGACCTGCCCGAAAACCTTCTTGCGCTCGAGGCCCTGATCCGCGGCCCGGGCCGTGCGGTGTACCGCGCCTCCTCGGCCGAGGAGGCGCTTGCGCTGCTGCTGGACCACGAATTCGCGCTGGCCATCCTCGACGTGCAGATGCCCGGCATGAACGGCTTCGAGCTGGCCGAGCTGATGCGCGGCACGGAGCGCACGCGGCACATCCCGATCATCTTCGTGACGGCCGCGGGCCGCGATTCGAACTACGCCTTCCAGGGCTACGAAAGCGGCGCGGTCGACTTCCTCTACAAGCCGCTCGATCCGCATGCCGTCACCGGCAAGGTCAACGTGTTCGTCGACCTGCATTGCCACCGCAAGGCGCTGCGGCACGAAATGAATGCGCTCGCGGTGGCCAACCAGAAGCAGGAAGAACTGGTCCAGCAGCTGCGCCACACGCAGGGCGAACTCGAACGCGCGGTGCGCATGCGCGACGACTTCATGTCGATGGTCTCGCACGAGCTGCGCACGCCGCTCAACACCCTGTACCTCGAAACGCAACTGCGCCAGGTCCAGGTGTCCAGGGGCAAGCTGGAGTCCTTTGCCGCGGATCGCCTGCCCGCGATGATCGAGCGCGACCAGCGGCAGATCCGCAACATGGTGCGGCTGATCGACGACATGCTCGATGTCACGCGCATGCGAAGGGACGCGCTGTCGATCCAGCCCAAGCCGGTCGACCTGGCCGCGCTCGCACGGGCCGTGGTGGAAGGCCTGAAGCAGCAGGCCGAGGCCGCGGGCTCTGTCATTGCATTGGAAGCGCCGGGCGAACTGCGCGGCGTGTGGGACGAGTTCCGCATCGAGCAGGTGCTGACCAACCTGCTGACCAATGCACTGCGCTACGGCGGCGGCAAGCCCGTGGAGATGATGCTGTGGGAACGTGACGGCACCGCGCACATCACCATGCGCGACCAGGGCATCGGCATTGCGCCCGAAGACCAGGAGCGCATCTTCGAGCAGTTCGAACGCACCGACGACAGCCGCAAGCACGCGCCCGGCCTGGGCCTCGGGCTCTACATCACGCGCAAGATCGTGGGCCTGCACGGGGGACGCATCGAGGTGGAGAGCCGGCCCGGCGAAGGCGCGCTGTTCCATGTCGAGCTGCCGCTGCAGGCTGCCGCCAAGACTGCGACGCAAGTGCGGGCGTAGGCGCCTTCCTACTGCACGGGAGGCGATTGGCCGGGATACTGGGCGGATACAACTTGCTTGAAAGCCTTCTCCCAGTGAACGTGCTGATCGTCGATGACAACGAAGCCGCGGCAGACCTGCTGCAGGAACTCCTGACGCTGCAGGACCATACCGCCCGCTGCACCTACACGGCGCAACAGGCCATGGATGCGGCGGCTGAGGAGCGCTTCGATGCAGCGCTCATCGACCTCACGCTGCCCGACTTTCCCGGCACCGAGGTGGCGCGGCGGCTGCGTTTGGCCGCCGCGGACCGCGGCCCCCGGCTGCTGGTCGCCATTTCGGGCTTTTCGGAGGAAGAGGCGGCCGGCGGCGCCGCAGCGCAGAAGCTGTTCGACCACCATCTTCAGAAGCCCATCGACATGGGCGAACTCACCGCCATCCTGTCCGGGCCGCGCTGAGCGGGGTATTCGGCGGGCTGTCAGTCCCGGTCTTCGTATTCCCGGTCGTTGTCCCACTCGTCGCCGTTCGGCGGGCGATACGGGTAGCCCGGCCCGTAGTAGATCCGTCCGGGCGGCGGCGCATAGACGGGTGCGGGACGGTAGTACACGGGCGGCGGCGGACGGTAATAGACCGGCGGGGCCGGCGCGTAGTAGATCGGCGCCGGATAGTAGGCAGGCGGCGGAGGCGCGTAGTACGGCGCCGGATAGCCGCCCGCCCCGATCTGCACCGACCAGCTTCCGCGCGCGCTGGCCGCGCCCGCGGCGAGCAGCGCACTGGCCGCCATCGCGCCAAGGGCCATCCATTTGAAGACGGACGAACGCTTGTTTTCGAGTTTCACTGCAGCTCCATTGAGAAGGTGCCGACGGCCAGCACTCATGGTGGTTGCAACGCCCGAGGCCCTCTGCGAGTGCACCTGCCGCCTCGCCGGATCGTTGCCAAACGTCACTGCGCGGCGTGTGCGCTCAGCCCGTGATTTCGCGGCGCGAAAGCTGCACCTCGGCGCCGGTGGTGTTGAAGGCGATGGTCGGCGCGGTGAAATCGCTCAGCGGCGCGCCCAGGCCGATTTCGCCGCGTCCGTGCAGCACGCATTCCTCGCGCCTGAGCGCCACTTCCTGGCTCGGTCCGCCGTTGCCATGAAACCGGACCCAGGTGCCGTAGGTGCTCAGGTCGGTCAGCACGCAGCTGCCATGCCGCAGCTCGATGCGCGCATGCAGCCGGGAGACCCGCGGATCGTTGACCACGAACTGCGCATCGCTCACGCGCCCGAGGTGGATCGGCAGCTCTTCGGTGCGGAAGGTGGACCGCACGTCGAGCCACGCCAGTTCGATCTGCCCCAGCGATGAATCGGGCAGCCGCAGCGGCGTCAGCGCGGCCGGCAGCGTGAGGAACGAGGTCATCTCCTCCTGCCAGTCGATGCGGTGGACGGCCGACATCTCGCTGCGCCCGCGAATGGTGATGAG
The DNA here is from genome assembly GCF_056399465.1 of Variovorax sp. 01N425. Lineage (NCBI taxonomy): Bacteria > Pseudomonadati > Pseudomonadota > Betaproteobacteria > Burkholderiales > Comamonadaceae > Variovorax > Variovorax sp. 01N425. Next base: position 52,336 of record NZ_JBFTRJ010000015.1, read on the forward strand.
CCCCAGGTCGCGGTGCCGCACAGCCGTCTCGCCCAGCTGCGCAATGGTTGCATCGGTGGCCCAGATCTGGCCCGGCCCCGCCAGGTCGCTCAGGCGCGACGCCAGGTTGACCGCATCGCCGAAGCAGTCGCCCTCGACCTCGACCACCTCGCCGCTTGCCACGCCGATCTGCAGCGCCATGCGCAGCGGCACGGGCCAGGTCATGAGGCGCTTCTGGTGATAGCGCTGCAGTTCGATCACGGCCTGCATGGCGGTGGCCGCGTTCGAAAAAAGGGCGAACACGCCATCGCCGAGCGACTTCACGACCCTGCCGCCGTGTGCCTGGCAGACGCCGCCGATCCATTGGGTCAGCCGCGTCACCGTGTCGGTGGCGCGCGCATTTCCCATGGCTTCGAAAACCCTGGAGCTTCCGGTGAGGTCTGCGAATACGACTGTGGAATTGACGTCCATGCTGTGACAGCGGCCTGCTTATATTGCTTTTGTACTCAAATCACTACAGAGGCTTTAAGTGCAACGTAAAGTGTGTTGTTTACAAACAAGAAACAGTGTTTCAGAACTTGTGAATCGGCCGTCCGAGGCTTAAGGTAGCGACCGTCCTGGCTCCCGGCAATACGCCTTTAGTCCACATGCTGCCTCTTCGTCGTTTTTTCCGCCTTCTCGGAATTCCCGGTATCGGGGCTCCCCGGGTAGGAGAGAACCAGCTGGGACGCATCCGGGCCGCCATGCTGTCGGTGCTGCAGGCGCACGGCGGGCACTCGGTCCAGCGCGTGGCGCAGCGCGTGCGCTTTGCGTCCGACGTGGAAGCGCTCTGGTACCTGCGCCAGGACGTGATGGTTGCCCTGAGTGCCATCGACGGCGAAGCCGCTGCCCGCCGCCAGATGAAAGCCATCAACAGCATGTTCAAGGGCGGCCTGCCCGGCTCGATGGGCCCGCGCGCCCATCAGCGCTTCACCCACTGAAGGATAGCGCGGCGCCGCGCGTTCAATGCGCATGGCCGTGGCTGTGGTCATGGTCATGGCCGCCATGCCGGTGGCCCCACACCATGAAGACGTCGCGCCCTTCGGCCGCCAGCTCGACCTTCGCGCCCACAGGCAGCAGCACCTTGGTCGGCACGTGCCCGAATGGCAGGCCCGTGAGCACGGGCACCTTGAGCATGGCGCGCAGCCGGTCGACCACCGCATCGAAGCCGAAGCCGCGGTCGTAGCCCGGCACCTTGCGCATGCCCGTGAACTGGCCGAAGACGATGGCGCGCTGCCTGGCCAGCACGCCGGCCATGCGCAGCTGGTCGAGCATGCGCTCGATGCGGTAGGGATGCTCGTTGGTGTCTTCGATGAACAGCACGCCCTTCTCCACTACCGGGAAATAGGGCGTTCCGAGCAGGCTCGCGAGCACGCACAGGTTGCCGCCCCACAAGGTGGCGTCATGCACGGGCTTCACCTTGAGGCCGGCATCGCGCACCGGCATGCGCCAGCCGGTGCCTTCGCCCTGCCCGCTCGCCAGGTCGTCGAAGCAGGCTTCCATGATGTCGTCCGCGCCGCCTTCGGCACCAAAGTCTTCGCCGACCGCGGGGCCGGCCCAGGTCACGGCGCCGGTCTTGGCGAAGAGTGCGCACTGCAGCGCGGTGAAGTCGCTGAGGCCGACGAATTCGGTGCCGCGCTGGATCGCCTTGGCCACGGCCTTGTACGGAATGGCGTCGAGGATGCGCGTGAGCCCGTAGCCGCCGCGTGCGATCAGCGCTATGTCGGCGCCGCTCGCGGCCGCGCGGCCGATGGCAGCGAGGCGCGTCGCGTCGTCGCCCGCAAAGCGCTGGTGCACGGCCAGCGCGGCTTCGTCGATTTCGACCTCGTAGCCCAGGGCCTTGAGTCTTGCCACGCCGCGCCGGAAGGCGGCCTTGTCGCGAATCGCGCTGGAGGGGGAATAGATGTAGATGTGTTTGCTCACGGCGTCGAGTATCCCATTGCGTTGCGCACCGCCCGGGCGAGCAGCGCAGCCTGCTGCGCATTCGGGCCGGACGACGACGCGATGGGGCCGAGCGCGCGCAGCGCGGCCTGGTAGCCGCGGTCGGGGAACGGCGCGCGCCATGCATCGCTCACCGGCTCGCCGCCTTCGGGCGCGAGCAGCACGGCCGCAAACAGGCCGCCCTTTTCGGCATGCAGCCGCGTGGCCAGGCCGGTGGCCGCGGCGCTGTGCACCAGCACCATCGGCGGCGGCTGCAGGCGGTCGAGCCATTCGCCCAGGACCTGGCAGTGCCATTCGATGCGGTGCGCCGCCTCGCGCTTGGGCTTGTCGCTCTTGCCGAAGCCGATCAGGTCGGGCACCAGCGTGCGCAGCCCGGGTGCGCCGACGAGGCGGCGAAAGAAGTAGCCCCATTCGCCCGGACCATGAAGGCAGAGGCACGCGGCGGCCGAGCCGTCCTGCGGCCCTTCGTCGAGGTAGTGCATGCGCCAGCCCTGCAGGCTGGGCAGGTCATGGACGTAGCGCGGCTCGAAGGCGTAGCCCGCGAGCGCGTCGAAGCGCTCGGGCGGTGTGCGCAGCGCATCGTCGCGCAGGGGCTGGGCCTGCTCGCGCGCCGCATCGCGGCGCTGCTGGAAGAAGCCTTGCAGCAGTGCGCTGCAATCCGCGGCCAGCACGCCGCCCTGCACCTGCGTGCGGTGGTTGAGCCGGGGTTCGGCAAAGAGGTCGAGCACCGAGCCGGCCGCGCCGGTCTTGGGGTCGGCCGCACCGAACACCACGCGCGCGAGCCGCGCATGCAGCATGGCGCCCGCGCACATGGCGCAGGGCTCGAGCGTGACGAACAGCTCGCAGCCGTCGAGCCGGTAGTTGCCGAGCGCGGCGGCGCCGGCGCGCAGTGCGTTGATTTCGGCATGGGCGCTCGGGTCGTGCTGCGCGACCGGCGTGTTGCGTCCGCTGGCCACGAGCTGCCCGTTCCTGACCAGCACCGCGCCGACCGGCACCTCGCCCGCCTCGGCCGCCAGGCGCGCCTCGGCCAGCGCGAGCGCCATCCAGTGCGCGTCGTCCATGGGCTTGGCAGCGGGCTCAGTTGTCATCCGGCATCTTGCGCGCCTGCGCCGCGGCGTCGAGCGCTTCCTTGACCTGCTTTTGCACCTGCTGGACCTGCGTGCGGGGATCGGCGGGCGCCTCGCCGGATGCGGGCGCGGCCACGCTGGTGAGCTGCTTCTTCGCCACCACCCCGGCGATCACGAGCGCCAGCAGCAGGCCGACCAGTCCGAACATGCGCATCTCAGCTTCCTTCCGCCACCGGTGCTTCGGCCGTCATGCCCAGGCGTTCCATCCACCCGGCCAGCGCCTTCTCGTCGGGCGTGCCGGCGCTGTAGATGGCATGCATGGCGGCGTGCGATTCGCGCCGGTGCTGGTTCAGCTTGACCTTGCATTGCAGTGCGCTCACGCGCAGCTCGAACCCGACGATGCCGGCCAGCATCTTGAGCTGGAACTCCTCGCCCAGGTCGCGCCATTGCTGCGCGTAGCCGGGCTCATGCTCGCCGATGAGCTTCTTGAGCAGCGCGTCCTTGGCCGCGGGCTCCTCGATCAGCCGGGCTTCGACGGTGCAGTGCACCACCAGGTAGTTCCAGGTCGGCACGCGCGCGAGGTCCGGATAGACCGAGGGCGACAGGTAGGCATGCGGACCGAGAAAAGTGGCCACCGCCTGCGGCCGCGCCTGCAAGTAGCGCCAATGCGGATTGGGCTTGGCGCAGTGGCCCAGCAGCACCAGCTGGCCGCCCTCCTGCTGCTCGGCCACCAGCGGCAGGTGCGTGACGTAAGGCAGGCCCTCGTCGTCGTTCGAGATCAGGCTGGCGAAGGGATGTGCACGCATCAGCTCCAGCGCGATGGCCGGGTCCTTGGCGTTGAATTGCGGCGGCATGTACATGGGGCAATTTCCTCGTGGTGAGGCTCCGATTGTCCCCGAGCCGTCCTATCTTGCGCGCGGCGCTTCCAGCAGCTTCACCATGGCCGTGTAGCCGCGGGCCCGCGCCAGCTGCAGCGGCGTGTTGCCCTGCCGGTCGGCCAGCGCAAGGTTGGCGCCGGCGTCGACCAGCGCGGCCAGCGTGCGCTGGTGGCGCGGGCCGCCGTCGCCCAGCACGATCGATTCGATCACCGCGGTCCAGTGCAGGTTGTTGACGTGGTCGAGCGGCGCGCCGGCCGCGATCAGCTGGCGCACCACTTCGTCATGGCCCAGGTGCGCCGCGGCAATGAGCGCGGTGCCGTCGTAGCGGCTGGTCACCTGCCCGGCCTTCGCGCCGAGCGACAGCAGCAGCGCGAGCGTCGCGGCATCGTCGGCCACCGCGGCGATGGTGACCGCGTCGTAGCGGTCGTCGTCGAGCAGGTCGAGGTTCGCGCCGGCCTTGGCAAGCAGCTTCACCGCCTCGCGCTGCCGTGCATGGGTGGCGACGTGCAAGGGCGTGCGGCCCCGCGGATCGCGCGCATCCAGATTGGCGCCCGAGGCGATCAAGCCCTTCAGCTTGACCAGGTCGCCCTGCCAGGCCGCCCGGTGCAGTCCTTCATAGGCCAGCAGCTCGGCAGCCTGCGGCGGCACCTGGGCCGACACGCCGGCCGATGCGCCCAGTCCAAGCGCAACCGCCAGCAGCCCGGACCCGATGCCGCGCTTCATCATCAGCCCAGCTGGCCCTTGACCTTCTCGATGGCCGCGTTGGCGCACTGGTCGTCCAGGTGGCCGCCCGGCGCACCGCCGACGCCCACGGCGCCGATCACTTCGTTGCCCGACTTCACCGGCACGCCGCCGCCCAGCAGCAGGAAGCCCGGCAGGTACACCAGGTTGGCGGCGCCGGGGTTCTTCTGCGCGCCTTCCATCATGGCCTGCGTCGCGCTCTTGGCCGATGCCGAGGTCCATGCCTTGCGCTCGCTCGAAGCCAGCGTGTGCGGGCCGGCGTTGTCGGCGCGCTGCACGGCGCGCACGGTGCCGGCGCGGTCGACCACGGTGGCGGCCACGTTGTAGCCGTTGGCTGCGCAGGCGGCCACGGCTTCGGCCGCGATCTGGTTGGCCAGCGCGAGCGAGATGTTCTTCTCGGTGCGCACCGCGGGTGCAGGCGTCTGGGCCTGGACGGCCGATGCGGCAAGCAGGATGGCGAGAGCGCCGAGGCGAAGGTTGGAACGCATTTTTCGTTTTCTCCAGTGGATGCAGGGTGATGGCACCGGCTGTCTGCCGGCGGCTGCGCCACTGTAGGAAACACCGTCCGCCAAGGCCATTCGTACGGCTACGCCCGGTGCTCCGTAGTTCTACGGAGCGCCCGCTTTCAGTCTTGCCCCGCGACCAGCACCGCGTAGCGCCGGATCAACTGCGCGAGCGAAACGCAGTCGAGCTTGGCGAACAGGTTGGCGCGGTGCGTCTCGACCGTTCGCGGCGACAGCGCGAGCGTGCGCGCGATCTCCTTGTTGGTGAGGCCCTGCACGATGAAGGCAAGCACCTCGCGCTCGCGCTCCGACAGCTGCGCCACGCGCTCGCGCGCCGCGTTGTCGGCCTGCGAGCGTTCGCGCGAGCGCACATGCTGGCGCACCGCCTGCTGCAGGGCCTCGAGCAGCTGCTCGTCGTCCACCGGTTTCTCCAGGAACTCGGCCGCGCCGGCCTTGAAGGCGCGGCGGCACATCTCGACCGTGCCGTGGCCGGTGAGCATGATCACCGGCTGGTCGACGCCCTGCGCCATGAGCCGGTCGAGCACCGTGAGGCCGCTGATGCCGGGCATGCGCACGTCGAGCACGATGGCGCCGACGCTCGCGCGGTCGAAGCCGTCGATGAAGGCCTGCGGATCGGCCCAGCCCTGCACCCGCAGGCCGACCGTGCCGATCAGGAGCGACAGGCTGTCGCGCACCGCCTGGTCGTCGTCGATGAGATGGATCAGCGGCGATTGCGGCTGGTGGGTGCCAGAGGCGGTGTTCATGCCATGCGCTCCGTGGACGCCGCCACCAACGGCAGCAGCAGCGTGAAGCGCGCGCCGCGCGGCGCCGCATTGGCTGCGGTGAGGCTGCCGCCCATGCCGCTCGCCAGCGTTTCGCTGAGGCTCAGGCCAAGGCCCAGGCCGCCCTCGCGCGTGCTGAAGAAAGGTTCGAAGAGGCGCGGCATGGCCTCGGGCGCGATGCCGCGTCCGTTGTCGGTCACGGTCAGCACGCCCTCCTGCCCATTGCGGCCGACCGAAACGGAAAGGCGGCGTTCGGACGCGGGCACCAGGTCGAGCGCCTGCAAGGCGTTCATCAGCAGGTTGTGCACGATCTGCTCGAGCGCCACCGCCTCGGCCTGCACGCGCACCGGCGCCTGCGCGGTGGCGTCGAACTGCGCCGCCACGCCGCGCTGCGCGAACTCGGGTGCCAGCAGGTGCATGGCGCTGCGCACCACCTCCTGCAGCACCAGCGGCTTCACGTCGCCGCCGGCTTCGGGGCGTTCGATGACACGGCGCAGCCGGCCGACCACGCCGGCCGCGCGGCGCGCCTGCTCCACGGCCTGGCCCATGGCATTGCGCGCCGTCGCCAGGTCGGGCGGATCCTCGTCGAGCAGCCGGCGCGCGGCCTGCGCATTGGCCAGCACGGCCGTGAGCGGCTGGTTCAGCTCGTGCGCCAGCCCTGCCGAAAGCTCGCCCAGGGCATTGAGCCGCGCCACCTGGCCGAGACGCAGCAGCTCCTCGGCCCGGCGCCGCGCGATGCGCTGGCGCTGCGCGGTCCACAGGCCGGACAGCAGCAGCGCCGCCGCCACGGCCCAGCCGGCGATGCCGCGCCACGGCAGTTCACCCCAGCCCACATGGCGCTCGGCCATCAGGTCGAAAGGCTGGCTCGGCGAGGCCAGGGCCTTGGTGAGGCCGAAGCGCCAGCCGCCCGCGTCCGATTGCGCCGTCCGCCCCGGCTGCAGCACGAACTGCTGCGCGCCGCGCTGCAGGCTCACGCGCACCGGGCTTTGCTTCGGGTCCATCGGCCAGTCGCGCCACGGCACCGAGCCGGCCAGGTCGATCTCGAGGGCGTAGCTGACGGGCGTCGCGCCCATCACGAGCTCGTAGCGGCCCTGCGCGAGGTCCAGTCCCGCCAGTTCGGCGCGGCGCTCGCTGCGCGAGCGCGCTTCCGCAGCGGCCAAGGCGCCGGCCTGCTTCTCGTCGGGCCAGGCCTGGTCGCGTTCGCGCCGCTGCACGCGCAGGATCGACGGATAGACCGATGGCAGGCGCTGCTCCGGGCGGTCCGCGCCGTCGCCGGGTTCGAGCAGCGCGAGCGTGGCCAGCACCGCGTCGTACTGCACCACCTGCTGGCTCATGAGCCGGTGCGCGATGCGCGCGTCGGTCTCGAAATCCTGCTGCAGCTGCGCGAGCTCGGCGCGCGCGAGCCACACCGCGCCCACGGCCGTGAGGGCCAGCCATGCCAGCCACCAGCCACCCTGCGTGCGCAACCACTGTTTCATGGCGCGGATTGTGCCCGTCGCGGCGCGGCCGCCCGATGTTGGTTGAGAATGCGGCCCCAACATGGCTGATGAAGTGCAGGACTCCCTTTTTCCCGATCTTCCGCGCCCGACCGAGGCTCCCTCCACTGTGCCGCCGGAGGCCGAGGCCGAGCCGCCCGCGAAGAAGAAGCCGCGCGGCGCCATCGTGGCGTCGGCGCCCGCCGGCCCGGCGCTGGTCGAACTGGCCGCGGCGCTCCCTCCCGGGCTGCGGCTCGGCACCTCTTCGTGGAGCTATCCGGGCTGGGCCAACCTCGTTTGGGATGGCGAATACGCCGAGGCGGTGCTGTCGAAGAGCGGCCTCGCCGCCCTCGCCCGCCATCCGCTCTTTCGCACCGTGAGCCTGGACCGCAACTTCTACCGCGCGCTCACGGCCAGCCAGTACGCGCGCTACGCGGCCATGGTGCCCGACGACTTCCGCTTCGTGGTGAAGGCGCCGAGCCTCGTGACCGACGCCACCGTGCGCGACGAAAGCGGCCGCGGCACGCAGGCCAATCCGGTGTTCCTGAACAGCGAGATCGCGATCCAGGAATTCGTGCAGCCGGCGCTCGAAGGGTTGGGCCACCGCATCGGCGCGCTGGTGTTTCAGCTGAGCCCGATCCCTGCGCAACTGCTGGCCGACCAGCCCGCGCTGCTCGCACGTATCGGCGAGATGCTCGAGGCCTTGCCCGGCCTGAAGCCGACCGCGCCCGATGCCGTGATCGCCGTCGAGGTGCGCGACCCGCAGCTGCTCTGCCCCGCCTTCGCCGACATGCTGCGCAGCGTGGGCGCCACCTTCTGCATGGGCCTGCACGCCAAGATGCCGCCGATCGAGGACCAGCTGCCGATGCTGCGCGCGCTCTGGCCCGGGCCGCTGGTGTGCCGCTGGAACCTGCACCGCCGCCACGGCCGCTTCGGCTATGAAGATGCGGAAAAGCTCTACGGCCCGTTCGACAGGATCGTCGATCCCGACCCCGAGACCCGCGAGGCCCTGGCCCGCGTGATCGCGGGCACCACCGGCGCGGGCCAGCTGGCCTACGTCACGGTGAGCAACAACGCCGAAGGCTGCGCGCCGCTGACGATCGCCTCGCTTGCGCGGGACATCGCCGGGCTGCCAAAGCGCTAACCTGCGTTGTCCTTGGCCGCCACCGTCATCTCCAGCTCCACGCTCGCATTCTTCGGCAGCGCAAAGACGCCGACGGCCGTGCGCACATGCACGCCGGCCTCGCCGAACACGCGGTGCAGCAGCTCGGAGGCCGCATCGGCCACTTCGCTCTGCTGCGCGAATTCGGCCGTGCACTGCACGAAGACGCCAACGCGCAGCACCTTCTCGATGCCGTCGAGCGAGCCGAGCTCGCGGCGCAGCAGCGCGAGGCAGCGCAAGGCGCAGATCTGCGCGGCCTCGCGGGCCTTGCCGAGCGGCACCTGGTCGCCCACGCGGCCGGTGACGACCACCGTGGTGCCCACGCGCGGCACCTGGCCGCTGGTGTAGAGCGTGCGGCCGTCGCGCACGACGGGGATGTAGTTGCCGCCGGCGACGAGCTCGCCCTCGAAGCTGTGGCCCAGCTCGGCGGCGATGCGGTCGGCAATCTGGTCTCGGGTCTGCGACGTCATCTTTGTTGGCTTCCGTTTAGTGAAGCCTCATTGTCGCCAGCCGCTCTTCGGCGAACAGATACAGATCGCACAAGCGCGATGCACAACAGACGATGCGTCACGCCTCAGGCCACCGCCCCAGCACCTCGTGGATGCCTTCGCCGACGTGGCTTTCGATCAGCGAGAACGAGTCGGCCATCCACCGGACCGGCTCGACCAGATGCGGCTCGATCTTGCGCGGCGTGTAGGCCAGCGTCATGTGGGGCGTGAAGCCGCGCTCGGGCTTGAAGCCCGCATCCGCCAGCGCCTCGCCCAGGCGCTGCCTGAATGCCGCAAGCGCCGAGGTGCCGCTGCCGCACAGCACAAAGGCCTTGCTCTGCTCGAAGCGCATGGCCTCGTCGAACACCACCTCGAACGACGGCGGCGCCACGGCGGCCGCGGCCTGCAGGGCGGCTTGCAGCTTCTCGCGCGGCACTGCCGGAAAATGCCCGAGGTGATGCAGCGTGACGTGCAGGCGATGCGCCTCGGTCAGCTTGCCTTTGAGCGCGTGCCGGTCCTTGAGGCGCGCCGCCAGCGCGGCAATCGATGCGGCATCTTCGGGGCGTGGAAAGATCGCGAAGAACAGCGAGCGCGGCAGGCGCTCCTTGGGTGGTACGGTGCGGCGCGGGCGGCGCAACGGCGGCGGCGCGGGATCGATGCCTGGGAGCAGCAGTTGTTCGGGCATGGGAGATATCGGATTCACCGGTGCATTCAAACACGGCCGGAGACCGTCGGTTGACCCGCACCCGGAACTCGGCGCATGCTGCACGGCTCTGACCTGCCATGAACGCCCTATCCGCACCCGGCCTTCCCCGGCGCACCGTCGCCGCAGCGCTCGTTGCCATGCCCGCGCTCTGGCTGGGCGCCCGCGCGCAGCCGGCGGCAAGCCGGCTCGCCACCCCTTCGCAGACCGAGGGGCCGTTCTACCCCGTGCGCCTGCCGCAGGATTCCGACGGCGATCTGCTGCGCAACGGCACGCTGGACTACCGCGGCGGCCAGCCGGCCTGGGTCGATGGCACGGTGACCGACCTGGGCGGCAGGCCGCTGCGCGGCGCGCAGGTCGAGATCTGGCAATGCGATCAGAACGGCCACTACCACCACCCCGGCGACGGCGACCGCGCCGACGCCGCCTTCCAGGGCTTTGGCCGCGTCACGGTCGGCGAAGACGGCAGCTACCGCTTCCGCACCATCCGCCCGGTGCCCTACAGCGGCCGCACGCCGCACATCCACGTCAAGGTGAAGCTCGGCACGCGCGAGCTGCTGACTACGCAGCTCTACGTGGCCGGCGACCCGGGCAATGCGCGCGACTTCATCTGGCGCAATCTTCCGCAGGCCGCAAGGGAGGCTGTCACAGTGCCTTTCGAGCGCGGGCCGGATGGCCTGCAGGCGCGCTTTCCGATTGCCGTTGCGGCCTGAAGGCGCTCAACCACGGACGCGCGGGGAATCAGGTCCGGCCTGCAAGGACGGCTTACGGCGCCGGCGCCAGGCATTGTTCGAGTCCCTGCACCAGCACATCCCTGGGCAGCTGCTTGCCGATGAAGACGATGCGGCTGTGGCGCAGCTCGCCCTCTTTCCAGCTGGAGCCGGCCTCGGTGCCCATCAGCATGTGAACGCCCTGCAGCACCACGCGGGTGTCCAGCCCGGACACTGCGATCACGCCCTTGTAGCGCATCAGGTGGGTGCCGTAGATGCGCAGGATGGCGCCGAAAAAGTCCTCCAGCCGCGCCGCATCGAAGGGCCGTTCGGCGCGAAACACGAAGCTGGAAACGTCGTCATCGTGTTCGTGGTCCACATCGGTCAGGAAGTCGGGTTCGATCTCCAGGATCGCATTCAGGTTGAACCCGCGGATGTCGAGCAGCTGGTCGATCGGCGCCTGGCCGAAATGCGCTGCGGTGATCGGCGCGCGCGCATTCATGCGCAGCAGGCGCTGCTCGAGCGCCTTCACCTCGTCGACTGGCACCAGGTCGGTCTTCGAAAGCAGGATGCGGTCCGCAAAGCCCACCTGCTCCTGGGCCTCATGGTGCTCGTCCAGCTGCGCCATCGCATGCTTGGCGTCGACCAGCGTCACGATCGCATCGAGCAAATAGGTCTGGCTGATCTCTTCATCGACGAAGAACGTCTGCGCCACGGGCGCGGGGTCGGCCAGCCCGGTGGTCTCGATGATCACGCGATCGAAGCTCGCGCTGCCGTTCTTGCGGCGCGCCGCAAGCTCGCCGAGGATGCGCACCAGATCGCCGCGCACGGTGCAGCAGATGCAGCCGTTGTTCATCTCGATGATCTGCTCGCCCTCGTCCTGCACCAGCAGTTCGTTGTCGATGCCGGCTTCGCCGAACTCGTTTTCGATCACGGCAACCTTGTGGCCGTGCTGCTCCTTCAGGATGCGGTTCAGCAGCGTGGTCTTGCCGCTGCCGAGGAAGCCGGTGAGGATGGTGACGGGAATGAGGCTCATGGATGACTTTGAGTGAAGATTGATCGGGCGCTCGGCAAGCTCAGCGCTTTGCCGAGAGCGCCGAGGCAATGGTTGTGGCGTTGTGCGCGAACAGCTTCAGGTAGGTGTCCGCCTCGGTCCCCGGTGCCGACAGCGCGTCGGAATAAAGCCGGCCGCCGACGATGCCCCCGCCCTCACGCGCAATGCGCTGGACCAGGCGCGGGTCGGAGATATTCTCGACGAACACCGCGCGCACATCCTCGCGCCGGATCTGGCCGATCAGGCGCGCAACCGAGGCGGCCGAGGCTTCGCTGTCGGTGTTCATGCCCTGCGGCGCAAGAAACTCGATGCCGTAGGCCGCGCCGAAATAGCCGAATGCATCGTGCGAGCTGATCACGCGGCGATGCTGGCGAGGCACCGCGTCGAAACGCGCGCGAATCTCGCGGTCGAGCGCCTGGAGCCGCTCGATGTAGCTCGCGCAGTGCTGCCCGATCTCGCCCGCGAATGCCGGCCGTGCCCGCGTCATTGCATCGCGCAGGTTAGCCGCATAGCGCTGCGCGTTCGCAAGGTCCTGCCATGCATGCGGATCGGGCTCGCGGCCCATGCGGCGCACCGGCACGCCCTCGCTGGCCACGGCGACGGGACCGCGGTAGCCGGATGAGCGCACCAGGCGGTCCATCCAGCCTTCGAACCCCAGTCCGTTGACGACGACCAGTTCGGCATTGGCGAGGCGCCGCGCATCGGCCGGGCTCGGCTGGAAGACGTGCGCGTCGGAGTCCGGACCGACCAGGGCCGCGACTTCGACGGCGCTGCCGCCGATCTCGCGCGCCATGTCGGCAAGGATCGAGAAGCTCGCGACGACGCGCAGCGGCCGTGGTGCGGTGGATTGCGCAAGCACTGGCAGCGGCAGCGCAACGAGCGACGCGGCGAAGAACCGGCGGCGCGCGGGGTTCGATGGAAAGTTCATGTCAGGTCTCCCGCTGGGCCGCCCCAAGGGAGGCCTGCGCCCCCTCGGGGGGCAGCGAATACACGAAGTGATGAGCGTGGGGGTTCATGTCAGGCATTTCGATGAGAACGTGGGCGCAGGAGCCGGGCGAGCAGTCCGCCGTGCGGTCCGAACACGAGCGACAGCAGGTAGGCCGCGCCCGCCACCAGCACGATCGCGGGGCCCGAGGGCCACTGCGCATGGAAGGACAGCAGCAGCCCGGCAAAGCCGGACAGCAGCGCCATGCCGGCTGCAACCAGCGCAAGGCTCCAGACTTCGGCGGCCCAGAAGCGCGCCGCGGTGGCCGGCAACATCATCAAGCCGACCGCCATCAGCGTGCCCAGCGCCTGGAAGCCCGCCACAAGATTGGCAACCGTAAGAACCAGAAAGATGCCGTGCACCAGCGAACCGGGCCCGCCCACATTTCGCAGGAAGCCCGGGTCGAGGCATTCCACGAGCAGCGGCCGGTAGATCACCGCCAACACGACCAAGGTCAGGCTCGCGACGCCGGCCATCAGCAGCAGCGCCGCGTCGTCCACCGCAAGGATGGTGCCGAAAAGCATGTGCATCAGGTCGACGCTGCTGCCGTGGGTCGACACCAGCAGCACACCCAGCGCGAGCGCGATCAGGTAGAAGGCCGCAAAGCTCGCGTCTTCGCGCTGCGAGGTGACGCGAGTGACGAAACCCGCCGCCAGCGCCACCGCGAGCGCCGCGAAGAATCCGCCCACGCTCATCGCGGCCAGCGAGAAGCCGGCAAACAGAAAGCCGAGCGCCGCGCCCGGCAGCAGCGCGTGCCCCATCGCATCGCCCATCAGGCTCATGCGCCGCAACACCAGCAAGGTGCCGATCGGCGCACTGCCCAGGCCGAGCGCCAGCGTGGCCACCAGCGCGCGGCGCATGAAGCCGTACTCCACGAAGGGCTGGACCAGCAAGGCACCTGCGGTCATGCAGCTTCCTTGCAGACAGGCGCATCCTCGTCCCACGCCTCGGCCATCTGGCGCGCGCGGAACAGGTTCTCGGCATGCAGCACTTCGGCCGTCGGCCCCCAAGCCACGCAGCGCCGTGCCATGAGCAGGGTGCGGTCGAAATGAAGGCGCACCTGCTCGAGGTCGTGCAGCACGGCAATCACGGTGCGCGCCTCCGCATGCCAGCGCGCGACCACGGCCAGCAGGTCGGCAGTGGTGCGCGCATCGATCGCGTTGAAAGGTTCGTCCAGCAGGATCACCGGTGCGTCCTGCAGCAGCACGCGCGCAAAGAGCACGCGCTGGAACTGCCCTGCCGACAGCTCGGCGATGCCGCGGCGCTGGAAGCCAAGGCCGACGGCCTCGAGCGCCGCCCCCACGGCATCGCGCTGCCGCGCGGCGATGCCCTTGAAGCAGCCGAGCCGTCCCCAGTGTCCGAGCGCCACCAGGTCGAACACCCGGATCGGAAAGCTCCGGTCGATCTCGGCCTGCTGCGGCAGCCACGCGATGCGGTCGCGCGAGGCGCCATCGAAAGAGACCCCGCCCTCGGCCGCCCGGATGCGTCCCATGATTGCGGCGAGCAAGCTGGTCTTGCCCGCACCGTTCGGCCCGACGATGGCAGTGAGCGAGCCCGGCGCAAACTCTCCCGACAGGTGATGCACGGCCGGGTGGCCGCGATAGGCCACCGTGAGGTTGTTCAACCGGATGGCGGGAGGAGGCATCGGCGCCCCGCTCATTTCAGCGCCCAGCCAACAGCCAGCCACAGTGCCGCGGCAAGCATCAGCGCGCCCGCCACACGCACCCATGCGCTGGCCATCAGCAGGCTCGGCGGGCTTTGCGGCCAGGCATTGGGCGCGGCTTCAGTTTGGCGGGCTGGGTGTTTCATGCCCTGACTATATATTGCAATTGCGAATGCATTAGCAATAACTACTTTGATCCTCTCGCAATCTTGATGTCAAAGATGGTTTCGCCTTAGACTGGATCGAAGCCTTGAATGGAGTTGAGTGATGCCTGAAACAAAAACGTGGCGAGACGGTGTAACGGTCGTGCGGGGACGGAAACTGGACCTGGTCTTGCGTGACCCATCGGGAACTGGACGTGCAACAGCGCTCGATTTCGCCGGAACCGGGGGGCAAAAGACCTGGATTGGCACAGTGACTGTCCAACCCAGTGTGAAGACGGGGCTGCACCATCACGGTCGCCATGAGGTCGCCATCTATGTGCTCAAAGGCCGCAGTGAAATACGGTGGGGCGACAGGCTCGAATTTGCGGCTGAGGTGTCTGATGGTGACTTTGTCTACTTCGCCCCCTATGTGCCACACCAGGAGTTGAACCTCAGCGACCGCGAGGCCGTTGATTTCTTGGTTGTGCGCAGCGATAACGAAAGAATCGCCATCAAAATCGACGGCGTGCCCGTCGATCGGCCGGAGATGGTGTTTTAGCGGTTCGAGAGGATCAAGAACCCGGCATCGGATCATCGCTATGCGCGCTTTTGTGGGGATGACTTTTCCGCCGCGTCCTCTTGGGTCACTGACACAGTGACCACGGCTTAGTGGACGCTGTTGGTGACTCGGACGATCGTTTGTTCCCCGTCACGATCTACGCCCGCTTGATCGAAGGCGAGGATGACACGCATCGTCTGATCTGGTTACGCAGCACTACTGACTGATCTTCGTCCTCGTCGCCCTGCCCCGAGTCGAGAGATGTGAGCATATTCGCAATAACATCTTCCAATCTCTCGCCTTCTTGCGATGTCGACGATATGATTAGCCACCATACAATATGGTGACTATGAAAAAGCTAGAACAGAAGTACCTTGCCCTTCTGGGTGAAGCCGAGCGGCGCCAGTTGCCCGATCTGGACAGCATCCGGCTTTGCTTTCAGGTGCTGTCGCTCGCCTCGTCCATCGACCGCGACTGCGCCGCGCTGCTGGCCCCGTTCGGCCTGTCCGAAGGCCGCTTCGTGCTGTTGTTCGTGCTCGATGCGGCCGACGACGGACTGGCTCCCAATGCACTGGCCGAGCGGGCAGGCGTCACGCGCGCCACCGTCACCGGCCTGCTCGATGGGCTGGAGCGCGAGTCGCTGATCGAGCGGCATGCCGATGGCAACGATCGGCGCTCCTTGACCATTCGACTCACGCGCAAGGGCAAGCAGATGGCCAGGAAGGCGTTCGATCAACATGGCCGCTGGATTGCCAGCCTGTTCCTCCATCTGTCCGCGCAGGAGCGAAAGACGCTCGGCGGCCTGCTGCAGAAAGTAGCGGCAGGCATGGCCGACCGCAGTGATGCGGCGGGAGGCCCGCCATGACCAACAACACCGCGCATCACACAACCTCGAGCAAAGGAGCTTCCATGTCCCACTACCTCGTTGAACTCTATTCGCCCAAGCCCGGCTGGCTGGCGTTGCCGGCGGTGCAGCGCAGCCAGTTCCTGGACGGAATCAAGGCAGGCATGGGCGGCCTGGGCGAACTCGGCGTCGAAATCCTGATGCTGGGCCAGACCGAGCCAGGCATCGACCAGGCCAGCGGCCACCGCTTCCTCGGCATCTGGCGCTTTCCCGATGCCAGGGCCCGCGATGCCCTGCTCGCAGGCATCAAGGCATCGGGTTGGTACGACCATTTCGAGCATGTGAATGCCGCTGGTGCCGGGAGCGACTTTTCAAGCCATCTTGCCGAGTTGGCGAATGCTTGACGCCTGCCCTACCGGCGGCGACAAGAGCTCGCGAGGCAATAGCCGATCTCCGTTGGCTTGATCGCCAGGGCGCCGCCGATGCCCCGCCTCAATCAATCTTGATCCCGGCCGCCTTCACTACATCCGCGTACTTCTTCAAATCCGCCTGGATCTGTTGCCCGAACTCCGCCGACGTATTGCCCACCGACGTGATGCCGAGCTTGGCCAGGCGCTCCTTGACCGCAGGCTCGTTCACCACGGCATGCAACTCGCGCTGAATGCGGTCGATGATGGGCGTGGGGGTCTTGGCGGGCGCGAGGATGCCGATCCAGGAACTCGCTTCGAAGCCCGACACGGTTTCGCCCACGGTGGGCACGTCGGGGAGCGATGGCAGTCGCTGCGCGCTCGAAATCGCGATGGCGTGCACCTGCCCTCTCTCGATGAAGGGCAGCGCGCCGGCCACGGCGGTGTAGAGCATCGGCAGCTGGCCGCCGACCACGTCGGTCATGGCCTGGCCGCCGCCCTTGTAGGGCACATGGACGAAGTTGGCGCCGGTCTTCACCTTGAGCATTTCAGCGGCGACGTGGGGCGTGCCACCCGTGCCAGAGCTGCCGTAGGACAAGCCGCCCGGGTTGCTCTTCGAGTACGCAATCAGCTCGGGCAAGGTCTTCGCGGGCACCGACGGATGCGTGACGATGACGAGCACTGCATCGCCGATCTTGCTGACGGGCACGAAGTCTTTCACGGTGTCGAACGGCACTTTCGCGAACACGTGCGGATTGATGACCAGCGTGCCGTCGAAGCCCAGCACCAACGTGTAGCCGTCGGGCGCGGCGGCAGCGACCATCTGCGTGCCGATGTTGCCGGAGGCGCCGGGCCGGTTGTCGACCACCACCTGCTGACCCAGCCGGGCCCCGAGGCGCTCGGCCACGACGCGCGCGCCGGTGTCCGTCACGCCGCCGGGTGTGAAAGGCACGATGAGGCGAATCGGCTTGTTCGGGTAGTCCTGCTGAGCGTGCGCCGGCGTTGCTGCGATGGCGAGCGCACTGGTAGTGGCTATTGCCAGCGCCAGCAAGCGGCGGCGCGAAGCGTTGTAGGTGTTCGTCATGGGTTTTGTCTCCGTCCTTTTGTTGATTGAATCTTCAGCGCGCCCAGCGCTTGTCGAAATCCCACACTTCTTGAAAGCCGATGAGACCGCAGAACTCGTTGAAGTCGAACAGCGGCACCTCGGGCGCCTGGCTCAGGCCGCTGTCCTTGAGGTGGCTCAGCGCGCGCTCCATCGCGGCTGCGGCCGACAGGCTGGTGAGCGAGGGGTAGATGGCCAGCGCAAAGCCGATCTCCTCCAACACCTTCGCGGGCAGGATCGGCGTCGTGCCGCCATCGGCCATGTTGGCCAGCATCGGCGTGTCGAATGCGGCGCAGGCCCTGCGCATCTCTTCTTCGGACTGCGGCGCCTCGAAGAACAGGATGTCGGCCCCGGCCTCGGCATACGCCTCCAGGCGGCGCATCGCCTCGTCGACGCCTAGCGATGCGCGCGCATCGGTGCGGGCGATGATGAGGAAGTTGTCCTTGTCCTCGCGCGCCTCGGCGGCCACCTTGATCTTCTCGACCATGTCCTGCATGGGCACGCAGCGCTTGTTGGGCGTGTGGCCGCACTTCTTTGGAAACTCCTGGTCCTCGAGCTGGATGGCCGTGACGCCGGCCGCCTCGTAGCCGCGCACCGTGTGGTGCACGTTCAGCAGCCCGCCGTAGCCGGTGTCGGCATCGGCGATGACTGCCCCCTTGCTCGTGCGCACCAGCGTCGCCATGCGGTCGAGCATCTGCGTGTAGGTGGCGATGCCCGCGTCGGGCAGGCCCAGGCTGGAGGCGGTGAGCCAGTAGCCCGTGCCGTAGACGATGTCGAAGCCGACCTTGTTCGCCACCGTGGCGGCAATCATGTCGTGCAGGCCGGGCGCGACGATGAATTCACCGCGGTCGAGCTTCTGCCGGAGGATGGGATTCGCCATGCCCGCTTACTCCGCCGTGATGCCGCCGCGCTGCGCGACGAGCGACCACTTCTTCGTCTCGCTCGCCAGGAAGGTGCGGAACTCGGCCGGTGGCGTGAGCGTGATGTCGGCGCCCTGGTCGTGCATCTGTTTTTGCACAGTGGGATCGGCCGTGACTTTCTTCAGGTCCTGGTTGATCTGCGCAACGATCGGGGCCGGCAGGCCGGCCGGTCCGAACAGGCCATACCAGCTCAGCGACTCGACACCGTTCAAGCCCGCCTCCTTGAAGGTCATCGCATCGGGGAACAGCGGCATGCGGCGATCGGCCGCAACGCCCACCACGCGCAGCGCGCCCGAGCGCACGTGCGGCAGCGCGGTGAGCACGCTGGTCACGCCCATCGGCAGGTGGCCGCCGATGATGTCGACCATGATCGGCGCGCCGCCCTTGTAGGGCACGCCGGTCAGCTTGAGGTGGCCGACCTGGCGGATCAGTTCGCCGGTCAGGCGCGTCTGCCCTTCCGAGTAGCCGCAGCCCAGCTCTTCCTTGCGTGCCGCGGTCAGCAGGTCGGCCAGCGTCTTGTAGGGGCCGTTGGCCTGCACGACCAGCACCGACGGCGAGCTCGCGATGTTGGTGATGGGCGTGAAGGCCTTGTCGGTGTCGTAGGGCAGCGACTTCATCAGCACCGGGTTGACCGCATGCGAGCCCACCACCAGCAGCAGCGTGTGGCCATCGGGCGCCGAGCGTGCCACGGTGCTGGAGCCGATCACGCCGTTGGCGCCAGTGCGGTTGTCGACCACCACCGACTGGCCCCACAGCTCCGACAGGCGCTGCGCCATGAGGCGGCCCACGATGTCGGTGCCGCCGCCGGCCGAGTAAGGCACCACGAGCGTGACGGCCTTGCTCGGGTACTTGGCGCCTTGCGCGAAGGCAGTGCCGGCCGTGCCGACGGCCGCGAGCGAGGCGAGGCCGGCGAGCATCTGGCGGCGGTTGGGATGAGGAAGGGTGAAGGTCGGGTTCATGCAAGTCTCCTGGTGTTGTCTTGTGTGTCCTTGTCACGCTGGCGGCGCAGCCAGGTGATGGCGCGGCCGCCAAGCGGCCGTTGCAATTCGTCCTGCGCGAAGTCCACCGCCGCGAGTAGGCCGGCGAGCGAGATGCCGGTGGCGAAGCCGCTGCGCTCGGCCACGAGCACGAGGTCTTCCGTCGCCACGTTGCCTGCAGCGCCGGGCGCGAACGGGCAGCCGCCGATGCCGCCGACGCTCGCATCGAAGCGGCGCACGCCGGCTTCGAGCGCCGCCCATGCATTGGCCACGCCCATGCCGCGCGTGTCGTGCAGGTGCACCGCGAGGCGCTCGATGGGCACCACGCCGCGCAACGCCAAAATGCGCTCCTTCACCTGGCCCGGCGAGGCCGAGCCGATGGTGTCGGCGATGACGATCTCGTCGGCCGCGGCGGCGTGCATGCGGGCCGACAGGCGCAGCACCTCGTCGAGTGGCGTCTCGCCCTCGAAGGGGCAGTCGAAGGCCACGGCCACGTAGGCGCGCGTGCGCAAGCCCAGCGCGCGCGCGGCGGCGATCGTCTGCTCGCTCACTTCGGTCGCCTGGTCCAGGCCCATGTTGATGTTCTTGCGGTTCATGGTCTCGGTGGCCGAAAGCACGACGGCGATCTCCTTCGCGCCGGCCGCGTGCGCGCGCTCCAGCCCCTTGAGGTTGGGCACCAGCACCGAGGTGCGCAGCGCCGCAAAGCGCGCCTGCACCTGCGGCAGGAGTTCGCCGGCGTCAGCCATCTGCGGCACGGCCTTCGGCGAGACAAAACTGGCCGCCTCGATGCTGCGCAGGCCGGCCTCGGCCAGCAGTTCGATCAGGCGCAGCTTGCCCTCGGTGCCGACGCGGATCGCCTGGTTCTGCAAGCCGTCGCGCGGTGCGACGTCGGTGATGTGGATCGCTTCCCTCGCGCTCATGCAATCGCCCCTTCGGCACGCAGCGCTTCGAGCTTGTCGGGTGCGTAGCCGACAAGCTCGCCGAGCACCTGGCGCGTGTTTTCGCCGAGCGCCGGCGGACAGGTGAACGCCCTGCCCTTGTCGGCTGCCGACAGCTTGATCGGGTTGCCCGGCATGCGCACGCGTTCGCCGGTCTTCAGCGGCACCTCGACCACCATGTCGCGCGCCAGCACCTGTGCATCGCTCAGCGCCTGCTCGAAGTTGTTGACCGGGCCGCACGGAATGCGCGCCTCGCGCAGACGCTCGAGCCAATGGGCGGTCGGTTGCTTGCGCATCGCTTCGCCGACCACCGCATCGATCTCGGCCTTGGCCGCGAAGCGCACCGGCTGCTGGCGGTACTCGGGCTTGCGCAGCGCCGGCAGGTCGATGAACTCGACGAAGCGGTCGAAGAACGGGTCGCCGATGCACGCGATGATCACGTGGCCGTCGGCCGTCGGGTAGCTGTTGTACGGCACATGCACGAAGTGCCCGTTGCCGATGCCTTCGGGCACGTGGCCCGACAGCAGATGCATCGTCGCCATGTAGTTGAGCAGCGATATCTGCGCGTCGAGCATCGAAATGTCGACATGCTGGCCCACGCCGGTATGGTCGCGCTGCACCAGCGCGGCCAGTACGCCCATTGCGCCGAACATGCCGCCGCCGAGGTCACCGATCGGGATGCCGCTGCGCGTCGGGCCCGTCTCGGGCGTGCCGGTGATCGACATGCCGCCACCCATCGCCTGCACCACCTGGTCGAAGGCCGGGCGCTGCGTCTGCGGGCCGGTCTGGCCGAAGCCGGTGACCGAGCAGGTGACGATGCGCGGGTTCACCTCGGCAAGCGAGGCGTAGTCGATACCGAGCCGCCCGGTCACGCCGACGCTGAAGTTGTCGAACACCACGTCGGCCTTGCGCACGAGGTCCAGAAACACCGCCTTGCCGGCCGGCGTCTTGAGGTCGACGCACACGCTCTCCTTGTTGCGGTTGAGCGTGAGGTAGTACGCCCCCATGCCGTCGCGCGAATAGTGCGGGTCGTTCTCCAGCAGCCGGCGGGTGCCTTCGCCGCTGCCGGGCGGCTCGACCTTGATGGTGCGTGCGCCGAGGTCGGCCAGCAGCATGGTGCCGTAGGGACCGGACAGCATGTGCGTCAGGTCCAGCACGGTGATGTGTTCGAGTGCCACGTTCAATGTCTCCGAAAGGTTGGCGAATGCCCAGCTATCGCAGGGGCCGTGCCAGCGTTCGAGACGCGCGCAAGTGATTGATTTGAAAGGGATTGTCGTTTCTCCGATCACCTCCTTGCGTTGCAATGCGACGCCCATGAAACATTGATATGTTTCAATGCGACATGCCCAGCGATCGCCCCTCCTCCCACTTCTTCCCGGCTCCCGTACGCAGCGGCGAGCTGCCACGCCTGTGCTTCCTGAGCTACCGGCAGATCCGCGGGTTCGCGATGCCGGTGGTGGCGGAATACACCGGCCGCGCCGAGATCGAGGTGGTCGACGGCACCTTCGGCGACGCACTCGCCATCGCGCGCGACCGGCTGGAGCGCGGCCTCGTCGACGCCTTCGTGAGCGCGGGCTCGAACGCGAGCATCCTGCGTGCCGGCCTGCAGGCGCCGGTCGCCACCATCCAGCTGAGCGGCTTCGACCTGCTGCAGGCGCTCATCAAGGCGCGGCGCATGTCCAGCCGCGTCGGCGTCGTCATGTACGGCCAGACCATCCCCGAACTCGACGAAGTGAAGGACCTGCTCAACATCGAGGTGGTGCAGCACGCCTACCAGACGCCCGACGACGCGCGCCAGCGCTTCGAGCAGCTGCGCCGCGAGGGCTTCGAGGTGATCGTCGGTTCCAGCCTGGTCGTCGAGCTCGCGGAGCAGGCCGGCCTGCACGGGCTGCTCGCCTACTCGCTGGGCAGCGTGCGCAAGGGCTTCGAAGATGCACTCGAACTCGCGCGCGTCGCGCGGCTCGAAGCCGGCCGCTACGAGCAGCTCAACGGCGTGCTGCACAACCTGCAGGAGGCGGTGCTGGCGGTGAACCGCGACAACCGCGTGATCGCGGTCAACCCGCCGATGCAGCAACTGCTCGGCCCGCCGCACGCGCGGCTCATCGGCCAGTCGCTGGAGGCGATCGAACCCGAGCTGTCGCTGCAGCCCACGCTCGACAGCGGGCAGGTCGAGCGCGCCGTGGTGCAGCGCTTTGCGCAGCGCGACTGGGTGGTCAACCGCACGCCGATCCGCGAGCACGGCGAGATCGTCGGTGCCGCCCTCACCCTGTACGACGCGCGCACCATCCAGGAAGCCGACACCAGCCTGCGCATCCAGCAGGGCCGGCGCCAGAGCGCGGCGCGCCACCGCTTCGCCAACCTCATCGGCCAGAGCCCGGCCTTCTTGCGCGCGGTGCAGACAGCGCGGCGTTTTGCGCGTACCGACCTCACGGTGCTGATCGCCGGCGAGAGCGGCGTCGGCAAGGAGCTGTTTGCACAGTCCATCCACAACGAGAGCGTGCGCGCGGGGCGGCCCTTCGTCGCCGTCAACTGCGCCGCCTTTCCGGAAGCCCTGCTGGAAAGCGAGCTGTTCGGCTACGAGGAAGGCGCCTTCACCGGCTCACGCCGCGGCGGCAAGCGCGGCCTGTTCGAGGCGGCGCACACGGGCACCCTCTTTCTCGACGAGATCGGCGACATGCCGCTGCAACTGCAGACGCGACTGCTGCGCGTGCTGCAGGAGCGCGAGATCACGCGGCTCGGCGCCACGGCCGCCATTCCGGTCGATGTGCGCGTGATCGCCGCCACGCACCAGCCGCTGAACGACATGATTGCCGAGCGCCGTTTCCGGCAAGACCTGTTCTACCGCCTCAACACGCTGCGCCTGCCGCTGCCGCCCTTGCGCGAGCGCCGCGAAGACATCGCGCCGCTGGCCGAAGCGCAGGTCGGGCGCTGCCTGCAGCGCCTGGGCACGCGCCTGGACCCGGCGCGCGCGCTGGCGCCGCTGCTGCCGCGTCTGCGCACCTACGACTGGCCCGGCAACATCCGCGAGCTGGAAAACCTCGGCGAGCGCATCGCGGTGTTCCTCATGCAGTTCGACCGCCTCGAGGACGTTCGCTACGACGACCTGCGGCACGATCTGCCGGAGCTTTTCGCCGATGCCACCGCAAGCGAGGTGGCCGACGACACTGGGCTGAGCGCTGCACGCGTGGCCGCGGCGCTGCAGGCGCAGGGCGGCAACCGCCAGGCCGCGGCCCGGCAACTCGGCGTGAGCCGCTCGACGCTTTGGCGCTGGATGCGCGAACGCGGCGCCGATGCACCGGGCAGCTGATGCAGCGTTCGCCCCTGGACCGAACCCACGCACCTGATCTATCCTGCCGCGGTTCCGCCGATTCAAGATGACTTCGCCCTTTCCCATCAGTTCTACCCTTCAGACCGCGATCGACGAGATCGTCGACGCCGCCGCAAAAGCCGATCGCCTCGATCGCGTCGCCGCGGTGCTGCGCGACATCACCGCCCGCTTCCACGCGCTCGGCGAGCTGGTCCATGAGGCAAGCGACGATGAAGTCCTGCTGTGCGCGAACGACACGCTGACGATCTATCACATCACCCTCACGCCGGGCCTGCAGTACCCGCCTCACAACCACTTGATGGATGCCCTCATCGGCATCTACCGGGGCAGAGAGACAAACTTGATCTACCCGCTGTCCGACGGTCGGCTGCAGGTGCCGGAGCGGCGCGAAGCCATCGCACCCGAGGTGGTTCACCTGCCTCCCGATACCGTGCACGCGGTGGCGAACCCGGGCACGGCGCGTTCGGGCGCATTGCATGTGTACCTCGGCAATCTGCTGCACACGAAGAGGCAGATGTGGCGCTTCGCGGGGGATCGGCCCGGCGTGTTCGACAACCAGCGGTATCTGGCCGAGGCGCGCGCCATCGCGCCCTGATCAACAGGTCCCCAATGCCCGCAGGGTCAAGGGCTTGGCTGCGGTCTGCAGGAGGTGGAACATGGCGCCATGTCTTCGCCAAGGCACCGATACATCAGCGTCGGCGGCACGCAGATCTTCTACCGCGAGGCGGGGCCGCCGGATGCGCCGGCGCTTCTTCTGCTCCATGGGTTTCCGTCGTCGTCCGTGCAGTTCCGCCATCTCTTGTGGACGCTGGCCCATCGATGGCGGCTCGTCGCACCCGACTTGCCGGGCTTTGGATTCAGCGCCGTCCCCGACCACCGCCATTTCGCCTACACCTTCGCTCATCTTGCCGAGGTGATCGAAGGCTTTGTCCGGGCCATGGGCATCGAGCCTCGCGCCCTCTACCTTCACGACTATGGAGCGCAGGCCGGATTCCGGCTGCTGGCAAGCGCGGCCCTGCGGCCGGCGGCTCTCGTCATCCAGAACAGCGAGGCTTATTTCGATGCGGGCCGTACCGATGCATGGTCGTCCGCCGAAGCCTATTGGCGCGATCCCTCGGACGCCAACCGCGAGAGGATGCGTGCTTCGCTTCTCAACGAAGATGGCATCCGCCGCGAGTTCGTCGAGCAGCTTCCCGCGCACATCGCCGAGCGCATCGATCCCGCGGTCATCCGCCTGGCATGCGACCACGTCCAGCGGCCGGGCGTGGCCGATGCGCTGCTCGATCTTCATCGCGACTATGGGAGCAACGTCGCGTTCTATCCTGCGATCCAGGCGCACCTGCGCCGCTCTCGCCTTCCGACCCTGATCCTCTGGGGACGGTGCGATCAGTACTACCGGCCAGCGCAGGCGGAGGCCTTTCGCCAGGACCTGCCGGACGCCGCGATCGAATACTTCGACGGCGGCCACTGGCTTCTCGAGACGCACCCTGGCGAGGTGGCTGCGGCCGTGCAGGACTTTTTGCAGCGGCACCTCGCGCCGCCGGCCCTTCGTCCACTTCACGAAATGCGAGGCGTCCAATGAAAGAACCCATCTTGCCGTGGAGCACCTGATGCCGACCCGACGCTATGCCATTCTTGAAGCGCCCTCCACGCTCGGCCTGTCGACCGACGGTGTGGAGCGCCTGCCCGGCCGGCTGCTGGAACTGGGCCTAGCAGACCGCATCCATGCGCGCCGTGCCGGGCGACTGGCCGTTCCGCCGAAAGACCCGAAGCCCGATCCATCCACCCTGGTGCTGAATGCCGATGCGATCGCGTCATGGTCGCCCACGCTCGCCGATGCGGTGGAGAAGGTCCTGGACGCGGGCGAGTTTCCGATAGTGCTCGGCGGCGACTGCACGATCGTGCTGGGTTCGATGCTCGCGCTGCGCCGGCGCGGCCGCTACGGCCTGTTCTTCATCGACGGCAACGCGGATTTCTTCCAGCCCGAAGCCGAACCCAACGGCGAAGGCGCGTCCATGGACCTGGCCTTCGTCACCGGCCACGGGCCGGCGCTGCTGACCGACCTGGAGGGCCGCCGTCCGCTGGTGCGGCCCGAGGACACCGTCGCCTTTGCATTCCGCGACCACGAAGACCAGGCCCAATTCGGCAGCCAGCCTTTGCCGGCGGAGCTCATGGCCTGCGATCTCCCCGCCATCCGCCGCCTGGGTGTCGAAGCCGCAACCCGTGCGGCCATCGACCACCTGACGCGGCCCGAGCTCGACGGCTTCTTCATCCACCTGGACGCCGATTGCCTCGACGATGCCCTCATGCCGGCGGTCGATTTCCGCGTACCGGGCGGGCTGTCATGGGACGAACTGTCGACCGCGCTCCGGCTCATCCTGGCGAGCGGAAAGGCCGTCGGCATGGAGGTCACCATCTACAACCCGCGCCTCGACGGGGACGGCAGCGCCGGCAGCGGCCTTGCTGCGGTGCTGGCCGAGGCGCTGGGGACGGCCGCGCCTGCTTGAGGGGGTGGGGCCTCCTGGCGAATCGTGGCCGCCCCTTATCCACGAGGCGGGATCGCACCGAAATTTGCGATCCCGATTCATCATCAATCGAACTTGACCAAGTCCTTGAAGATCAGCTGACCCCAGCTATTTCCGCGCGCCTGCACAAGCAGTCCACCTTCCGAAAGCCCGCCAAGCTTGATCGGCGCGAAACCGAGGTTTTCCGCAAGCGCACCGATCTCCGCCGCGGCGCCGTCATCGTCGCTCGCCAGGAACACGACTCTCCTGCCGCCATGTACGGCCGGGTCTTGTTCAAGGACTGCGGCGGCCAGATGGTTGAAACCCTTGACCAGCCGTCCACCAGAGAAGGCCTGCGCGACGGCCTTGGAAGAAGGCTGTCCTCCCAGTTCCTCGGGGGACACGCCGTAGGCATTGGTCACGTCGACGATGGTCTTTCCTTGCCAGCTGGGCAGCGCCTTCGCGACATCCTTGTGCGACTCGAATCGGACAGCCAGAAAGACGACGTCCGCCTTGACGGCTTCCGCCAGGGTTTTGGGAATGACCTCGGGCCCGATCGCGGCCGCGGCGGATGCAAAGCTTTCCGGGTCGCGCGTGGTTGCAACGGATACCTCGATGCCGCTTCGGGCAAACGCCTTGGCCAGGGCCTGGCCGATGCTGCCGAAGCCGATGATTGCGTAGCTCATGAATTTTCCTTTTGGTTTTGGCGTCAGATCTGCGCCAGGCCGCCGTCGACCGCGACCTCGCTGGCGGTCATGAAGCTGCTGTCCTGCGACGCGAGAAAGGCAGCCGCCGCGCCGATCTCCGCCGGATCGGCCATGCGCTGGAGCGGATTCATCGAGGCAAAGACCTTCATGCCCTCCTCGCCCAGCACTGCCCTCGCGAGGTCGGTCGCTGTCGGCCCGGGTGACAGCACGTTGACCCGGATGCCGGTGCCCTTCAGGTCCTCCGCCCAAGTCCGCGCGAGGTTGCGCACGGCCGCCTTGCTCGCGCTGTAGGTGCTGAAGGCCGGGGCACCCGTGGTGCCGGCGCTCGAACCGGTCAGGATGATCGAGCCGCCCTTGCTCATCAGCGGCAGCGCCTTCTGGACCGTGAAGATCGTGCCCTTCACATTGGTGTCGAAGGTTTCGTCGATGTGCTCGGCGGTGATCTTGCCGAGCGCAAGCGGGCTTCCCGCCCCGGCATTGGCAAAGACGACGTCGAGCGTTCCGCGCTCGGCCTTCACCGCCGCGTAGAGCCGGTCGAGGTCGGCCTCGTCGGAGACCGAGCCCTTCACGGCGCGGGCATTGGGCCCGAGTTCGGCCACGGCGGCGTCGAGCGCTTCCTGCCGGCGGCCGAAGATGAAGACGAAGGCGCCCTCCTCGATGAAGCGCTTTGCCGCGGCGCGGCCGATGCCGGTGGCGCCGCCGGTGATCACGGCGGTCTTTCCATTCAGTCTGGTCATGTCATGGGATCCATAGTTGAAGTTGCACGGAAGCAGGGAACTGCTTGAGAACAAGTATGGAGTTCTGATAACCTAAGGACAAGTATGCACTTTTTGGTAAGTATGAAAAAATGACGACGCCTTCTTCTCATCCAACCTGCGGTACCGGTGGCTTCTCCTGCGGGCTCGACGCCACGCTGCGCATCATCTCGGGCAAGTGGAAACCGTTGATCCTGTTTTTCCTGCGCGACGGCCCGAGGCGCTACGGCGAGCTCAAGCGCTTGATCGAAGGCGTCAGCGACAAGGTGCTGATCCAGCATCTGAAGGATCTGGAGGCCGATCGCGTGCTGGCGCGGACCGACTACAAGGAGGTGCCGCCGCGCGTGGACTACGCGCTGACCCCGCTGGGCCGCAGCCTGGCCGAAGCGATCGTTCCGCTGTGCACCTGGGGAACCGAGCACATGGCGGAAGTGGCAAGCATCTTCGCCAAGCGCGAAACTTTGTCCTAGCGGGATGGAGAAGAGCCGCTGAGTCGGAAGACCCTCCGCATTCGCGGGAGGGCGGCTGGTCGAATTCTTCCGATCAGAGTGTCAGGCTGCGCGGCAGCGGCCGGACGCGGCATCGTTCTTCACTCCCACTCGATCGTCGCCGGCGGCTTGCTCGACACGTCGTAGGTCACGCGATTGATCCCGCGCACTTCATTGATGATGCGCCCCGACACCTTCTTGAGCAGCGCATACGGCAGCTCGGCCCAGTCGGCGGTCATGAAGTCGCTGGTCTGCACGGCGCGCAGCGCCACCACGTAGTCGTAGGTGCGGCCGTCGCCCATCACGCCGACGCTCTTCACCGGCAGGAACACGGTGAAGGCCTGGCTCGTGAGGTCATACCAGCTCTTGCCGCTCTCGTCCTTGAAGTTGCGCAGCTCTTCGATGAAGATCGCGTCGGCGCGGCGCAGCAGGTCGGCGTATTCCTTCTTCACTTCGCCGAGGATGCGCACGCCCAGGCCCGGGCCGGGGAACGGGTGGCGGTACACCATTTCGGGCGGCAGGCCGAGTGCCACGCCGAGTTCGCGCACCTCGTCCTTGAACAGGTCGCGCAGCGGCTCGAGCAGCTTGAGGCCGAGCTGCTCGGGCAGGCCGCCCACGTTGTGGTGGCTCTTGATGGTGACGGCCTTCTTGCTCTTGGCGCCGCCCGATTCGATGACGTCGGGGTAGATGGTGCCCTGCGCGAGGAAGGTGGCGCCCTTGACGGCCGGTCGGCCGTCAACTCCATTTTTGCCGCCGTCGCCTGCGGCCTTGAGCTTGGCGGCCTCCTGCTTGAACACAGTGACAAACTCGCCGCCGATGATCTTGCGCTTGGCTTCGGGGTCGCTCACGCCCGCCAGCTTGCCGAGGAACAGCTCGCTCGCATCGACGCGGATCACCTTCGCGTGCAGCTTGCCCTCGAACATCTCCATGACCATGTCGCCTTCGTTCAAGCGCAAGAGGCCATGGTCGACGAACACGCAGGTCAGCTGGTCGCCGATGGCGCGGTGGATGAGCGCGGCCGCCACGCTCGAATCGACGCCGCCCGAGAGGCCGAGGATGACTTCCTCATCACCCACCTGCTCGCGGATCTTGGCCACGGCTTCGGCGATGTGGTCGCGCATGACCCAGTCGGGCTTCGCCTCGCAGATGCCGAGCACGAAGCGCTCGAGGATCGCCTTGCCCTGCACCGTGTGCGTGACTTCGGGGTGGAACTGCAGCGCGTAGTAGCGGCGCGCCTCGTCGGCCATGCCGGCGATGGGGCAGCTGTCGGTGCTGGCCATGAGCTTGAAGCCGGGCGGCAGCTCGGTGACCTTGTCGCCATGGCTCATCCACACGTTGAGCATGCCGTGGCCTTCGGGCGTGGTGAAGTCGGCAATGTCCTTCAACAGCGCGGTGTGGCCATGCGCGCGCACGGACGCAAAGCCGAACTCGCGCTTGTGGCCACCCTCGACCTTGCCGCCGAGCTGGTGCGCCATGGTCTGCATGCCGTAGCAGATGCCGAGCACCGGCACGCCCAGGTCGAACACGGCCTGCGGGGCCTTGTCGGTGGTCTCTTCGTACACGCTCGCGTGGCTGCCCGAGAGGATCACGCCCTTCAGGTGGCCGTCGGCTGCGTATTCGCGCACCCATTCGTCGCTGACGTCGCAGGGATGCACTTCGCTCAGCACATGCGCCTCGCGCACGCGGCGCGCGATGAGCTGCGTGACTTGCGAGCCGAAATCGAGAATGAGGATCTTGTCGTGTTGCATGGCGAAAGGACTCAGAGCGTTGAAATGTCGAACAGCTTGACGCCCGCCTTGGGCGCGGCCTGGAGGAGTTGCTCGTCGAAGGTCGCGAGCGGGAGATTGAGCGAGCGCGCGAGCCAGAGGTAGCCCGCATCGTAGAGCGACACCCCGGCGTCGATGGCCACGGCCAGCACCGCCTTGTGCTGCGCGGGTGCGAGTTCGTGCAGCTCGACGCGATGGCGGATGGCGTCGAGCACGCTCCACAGCCCCTCGACCGCGGACGCCGGAATGCGGCCGCTGCGCACGCCGTTGGCAAGGATGTTGGCGCACTCCCACTGCCAGGCGTTGGGCGCCTGCGGCTCCACCTCGTCGCGGCGGATGGCGGCGTAGAGCTTGCGGGTGTGTTCGCTGGCCTGGTCGGGCAAGAGCCAGGCGGCGGTGACGGAGGCGTCCATGACGAAGGCTGTCACGATTGGCGCCCTTCGTCGAGGAGTGCCCGCACCGGGTGGCCGGGCTGGATGGTGGCGTGCAGCGCGTCGATCTGGCCGAGTTCGCGCTCGATCTGCTCGTCGGTGATGACCGGCTTGCGCCGCACCGGCAGCATGCGCACCACCTCCTTGCCGTGGCGGGTGATGCGAACCTCCTCGCCCTTTTCGACCAGCTCGATCAGGGCCGAGAAGTTGTTCTTGGCTTCAGCGATGCCGATGGATTGCATTTGGGCCAGAAAATTTGAATCTGGCCTGAATTCTAATGCCAATCTGGCCTGACTTTCAAGGTCTGGCCAGATTGGGCTTGCTCATCACTTATTCAGCCCGGTAGTTCGGCGCTTCTTTCGTGATCTGCACGTCGTGCACGTGGCTTTCGCGGATGCCGGCCGTGGTGATCTCGACGAACTCGGCCTTGTTCTTCATCTCTTCGATGGTGGCGCAGCCGCAGTAGCCCATGCTCGCGCGCAAGCCGCCCGACATCTGGTAGACGATCGATACCATCGAGCCCTTGTACGGCACGCGGCCTTCGATGCCCTCGGGCACCAGCTTGTCGGCGTTGGGATTGCCGGTGGTCGATTCCTGGAAGTAGCGGTCGGCGCTGCCCTGCTGCATGGCGCCAATGGAGCCCATGCCGCGGTAGCTCTTGTAGCTGCGGCCCTGGAACAGCACGATCTCGCCGGGCGCCTCTTCGGTGCCTGCGAACATGCCGCCCATCATCACGGTGCTCGCGCCCGCGGCAATGGCCTTGGCGATGTCGCCCGAATAGCGGATGCCGCCATCGGCAATCAGCGGAATGCCGGTGCCCTGCAGCGCGGTGGCCACGCTGTCGACCGCCATGATCTGCGGCACGCCCACGCCTGCCACGATGCGCGTGGTGCAGATCGATCCAGGGCCGATGCCGACCTTGACCGCGTCGGCGCCGGCATCGGCCAGCGCGCGGGCCGCATCGCCGGTGGCGATGTTGCCGCCGATCACGTCGACCTGCGGATAGTTCTTCTTGACCCAGCGCACGCGCTCGATCACGCCGGCGCTGTGGCCATGCGCGGTGTCGACCACGATGGCGTCGACGCCGGCCTTCACCAGCGCCTCGACGCGCTCCTCGGTGCCCGCGCCCACGCCGACCGCCGCACCCACGCGCAGGCGGCCGCTCGGATCGCGCGCGGCGTTGGGAAAGCTGGTCTGCTTGGTGATGTCCTTGACGGTGATCAGGCCCTTGAGCTCCCATGCGCTGTTGATGACGAGCAGGCGTTCGAGCTTGTGCTTGTTGAGCAGCGCCTTGGCCTCGGCCAGCGTGGTGCCGTCGGGCACGGTGATGAGCTTGTCGCGCGGCGTCATGATCTCGCTCACCGGCACGTCGTAGCGGTTCTCGAAGCGCAGGTCGCGCCCGGTCACGATGCCCACCACCTTGCCGCCGTCGAGCACCGGGAAGCCCGAGATGCCGAGTTCGTCGGACAGTTGCATGACCTGCAGCACGGTGTGCGTGGGGGTGATCACCACGGGATCGCGCAGCACGCCCGATTCGTAGCGCTTCACCTTGGCCACCTGCGCGGCCTGCTCGGCGGCGGTGAAGTTCTTGTGCACGATGCCGATGCCGCCTTCCTGCGCGATCGCGATCGCGAGGCGTGCTTCGGTCACCGTATCCATCGCGGCGGAGACCAGCGGCAGATTCAGCGTGATGTTGCGGGAGAAACGGGTGGCGAGGGAGGTGTCCTTGGGCAGGACCTGGGAGAACGCTGGCACCAACAACACGTCGTCGAAGGTGAGCGCTTTGCCGAGAAGGCGCATGGGTGAAGCTCCAAAAGACGGATTGTAGCGACCGTCGGTACTTACCCGCCCTGCCAGGGGCTTCAGCCGGCCGTGGCCGGGCCGGCAAGGCGGCGAAAACGTAGCCAAATCCCAACTCGCCGGCAACGAAAGCCGGGCGCTCTCATGTTGCAAAACGTAAGGAAGGCTAAACTCGCCGCATGAAATTCGCGCATTGGCTCGTACTGGGATGTGTTTGCCTGCTGCCGCTCTCGGCCAGCGCGCAATGGCAATGGATCGACAAGAGCGGCAAGAAGGTCTTCAGCGACCAGCCGCCGCCCACGGACGTGCCGGAAAAGAACATCCTGCGCCGCGCGGGCTCTCCGCCGCCCCGAGGCGGTTCGGCGCCGGCCGCTGCCGATGCCGATGCGCCCGACGCCGCGGTACCCAAGGCCGCGGCCGCGCCCAAGCCCGCGGGCGTCGACAAGGAACTCGAGGAAAAGACGAAGAAGGCGCAGGCCGAGGAAAAGGCCAAGCAGGCCGCCGAGGCAGAGAAGAACGCCAAGGCCAAGGCCGACAACTGCGATCGCGCGCGCCAGGGCAAGGCCACCTTCGACAGCGGCATCCGCGTGGCCAAGATCAACGCCAAGGGCGAACGCGAAATCATGGACGACGCGGCCCGGGCCGCCGAGCAGAAGCGTCTTCAGTCGATCATCGAAAGCGACTGCAAATAAGCAGCCCGCGCCGGTTCAGTAGCCGGCCTTGCCGCCCTTGCGGCGGTTCGCGAAAAGACCGGTGCCGCGCGCACCCTGGCGCTGGAAGCGCTCGCGGCGCGCCACCTTCGGATCGACCGCCAAGGGCCGGCACAATTCGACGCGGTCGCCGTCCTCGAGCGGCTGCTCCCAGCCGACTTCCCTGCCCCAGATTCCCGGCGTCATGGCCTCGCGCCAATCGAGCTGCGGAAAGCGCTGCAAAAGATCGCTGGCCTTCACGGCATCGGCCACGGTGGCTTGGGACGCGAGCCGCAGCACCTGCTCGAACACCTCGCGCGGCGCGGGCGAGCAGCAGAGCGTGACTTCGATCATCAGGACGTGCCGTAGACCTGCTCGGCGCGCTTGACGAAGGCTTCGACCAGGCTGGAGGCCACGGTGTCGAACACCGGCCCCACCAGCGCCTGCAAAGCAAAGTTGCTGAAGCCGTAGCTCATGTGCAGCTCGACGCGGCAGGCGCGCTCGCCGGGTTCGCCCACGGGTGCAAACTTCCAGAGACCGTCGAGGTTGGAGAAGGGTCCATCGACCAGCTTGAGGTGCACCTCGCGCCCCGGCACGTGCGTGTTGCGGGTGGTGAAGCTCTGGTGCAGGCCGGCAAAGGCCAGGCCCACTTCGGCGGTCATGCCGGCCTCGTCTTCCTCGATGACCCTGGACTTGTCGCACCAGGGCAGGAACTGCGGATATTTCTCCACGTCGGTGACGAGCGCGTACATCTCTTCGGCGCTGTACCAGATGAGGACGGACTTGTTGACGGTTTTCATAGAATCGGGACAGCGTGCGCGACGGATTGTATTGAAGCCATGCGCCCCCACCTTTCCGAGCCATGGCCACCAAGAAACAAGATACCTCCTCCCGCATTGCCGACAACAAGAAGGCCGCGTACAACTATTTCTTCGAAGAACGCTTCGAGGCCGGCATCGTGCTCGAAGGCTGGGAGGTCAAGTCCCTGCGCGAAGGCAAGGTCCAGCTGACCGACGGCTACGTGGTGATCCGCGACGGCGAACTCTTTGTCGTGGGCCTGCAGATCAACCCGCTCAAGAGCGCCTCGACCCACGTCAACCCTGACTCCATCCGCACCAAGAAGTTGCTGCTGCACAAGGAAGAGATCCGCCGCCTGGTCGGCAAGGTCGAACAAAAGGGCTACACGCTGGTGCCGCTCAACCTGCACTGGAAGGCCGGCAAGGTGAAATGCGAAATTGCGCTCGCCAAGGGCAAGGCCGAGCACGACAAGCGCGACACCATCAAGGACCGCGAAGGCAAGCGCGAGGTCGAGCGCGCGATGAAGAGCCGCAGCCGCTAGTTCTTTTTTTGCGCGGCATGGAATAAAACGCCGCTTGCAGGCGTTTGTGCGGTGTCATCGGATCCTCGGTGCCGCCAACTTCCAGGAGTCTTCCATGTCGCCTCTTCGCCTTTCCTGCGCCGGCCTTGCCGCCGCGCTGCTTTCCGGCCTGCTCGCGCTTCCCTCGTTCGCACAGCCCAAGGCCGCCGACGGTGCGCTGGTCGGCCCCAACGGCATGACGCTCTACACCTTCGACAAGGACACGGCCGGCAGCGGCAAGTCGGCCTGCAACGGCGGCTGCGCGGCCAATTGGCCGCCCTTCATGGCCACCGACAGCGACAAGCCCTCCGGCGACTTCACCATCGTCACGCGCGACGACGGCAAGAAGCAATGGGCCGCCAAGGGCTGGCCGCTCTACTACTGGTCCAAGGACAGCAAGCCGGGCGACAAGACCGGCGACGGCGTCGGCGGCGCCTGGAAAACCGCCAAGCCCTGATCCTCGCGCGCGCTCCCGCTCCCCATGGACGCCCGCCTGCTGGCCGACCAGATCCCGAGCCTGCGCCGCTATGCGCGCGCGCTCACGGGCAA
The DNA here is from genome assembly GCF_056399465.1 of Variovorax sp. 01N425. Lineage (NCBI taxonomy): Bacteria > Pseudomonadati > Pseudomonadota > Betaproteobacteria > Burkholderiales > Comamonadaceae > Variovorax > Variovorax sp. 01N425. The sequence continues at coordinate 86,770 of NZ_JBFTRJ010000015.1, forward strand.
CGCCTGGGCGGCCGACGACCTGGTGCAGGACACGCTCGAGCGGGCCTGCAGCAAGTGGCGGCTCTGGGTGGTGGGCAGCGACCTGCGCGCCTGGTTGTTCACGGTCATGCACAACATCTTTGCGAGCCAACTGCGGCGCACGCCGCCGCCGCACAGCGTGGTGCCGCTGGAGGACGCGGTGCAGGAGCTGCATGGCGCCGCCGATCCGGGCCGCGACCCCGGCATGGGCCTGGACCTGCAGCGCTGCCTGATGCAGCTGCCTGAAGAGCAGCGCGCCGTGCTGCTGCTCGTCACGCTCGAAGACCTTTCCTATGCCGAGGTGGCCAAGGTGCTCGGCATCCCCGCCGGCACCGTGATGTCGCGCCTGTCGCGCGCCCGCGTCCGGCTGCAGGAGCTGATGGACGGCGCCGCTGCGCCGCATCGCCCCGGACTGCGCCGCCTCAAGTGAAACCTGCCGCTCCATCATGAATCGCCCTGCCCCGCCCCCCACCGACGACGAGTTGCATGCGCTCATCGATGGCCAGTTGGCACCGGAACGCCGCACCGAGCTCGAGGACGCCGTCGCGCACGATCCGGCCCTTGCGGCGCGGGTGGCGGCCTGGCGCACCCAGCGCGACGCACTGCGCCGGCTGCATGGAGAGCTGCTGGTAGAGCCCGTGCCCGCGCCCCTGATGAACGCGCTCGATCGCAGCCAGGCCCGGCGAGGCCATTGGATGCGATGGGGCGGCATGGCGGCCGGCGTGCTGGTCGCCTTTGCCGCCGGCTGGCTCGGCAATGCCCAGTGGTCGATGCAGCGCGCCGCTTCGGCCCAGTTGGCCAGGGCGCCTGCGATGCGCGAGTTCGTGCACGACGCCTCCATTGCCCACGCCGTCTATGCGCCGGAAAAAAGGCACCCGGTCGAGGTGGCTGCCAGCGAGCAGCAGCACCTCGTGCAGTGGCTGTCCAAGCGCCTGGACAGGCCGCTCAAGGTGCCGGACCTGACCGCCATGGGCTACACGCTCGTCGGCGGCCGCCTCTTGCCCGGGGAAAGCGGCGCGCGCGCCCAGTTCATGTTCGAGGACGCGGCCGGCGAACGCATCACGCTCTACATCGGCACCCTCGACAGCCAGGCCGCCGCCGGCACCGCCGCATCGCGCGAAACAGCCTTCCGTTTCGCGTCCGAAGGACCGGTGCCCAGCTTCTATTGGATCGACCAGGGCTTCGGCTATGCCGTTGCCGGCAAGCTACCGCGTGAAGTTTTGCTGAAACTCGCGACGCTCGCCTACCGCGATTTGTCGTGAGGCCGGCATAAACTGCCGTGTCGCGCAACCACTGCCTTGTTTTCGCGATTTTTCAACTGAAGGAGAAACTGCATGAAATTGCTCAGCGCCTCGATCCTCGCGGCGGCATTGCTCGCCGGCTGCGGCGGCATGTCCAACAAGACCGCCAGCGCCCCCGACACCCCCACCCGCACCGCCGATGGCGTGCTGGTCGGCCCGAATGGCATGACGCTGTACACCTTCGCCCGCGACACGGCCGGTGCAGGCACCTCCGCCTGCAACGCCCAGTGCGCCGCCAACTGGCCGCCGCTGCCGGTGGCCGAAACGGCCAAGCCGATGGGTGGCTACACCATCATCGTGCGCGAAGACGGCAAGAGGCAGTGGGCCTACAAGGGCTGGCCGCTCTATTACTGGACCAAGGACAGCAAGCCGGGCGACAAGACCGGCGACGGCGTCCTGAACGGCGCCTGGAAGGTGGCCCGCCCCTGATCCCGTGATCGCCTGATCGCGCTCCAACTCGAAGGCCCCGGCAGATGTCGGGGCCTTTTCTTTTTTGGCTCGCGCAAGCGGCTCAGTGGGCGGTGGGAAGCGCGTCGTCGGCCACGGTGGCGCGGCGCCCGCGCAGCGCCAGCAGCTCGTTGAAAACCAGCGCACCGATGACCAGCGCGCCGCCGGTCAGCACGCTCGCAGCCGGCTCCTCGCCCGCGCCGATCCAGGCCAGTGCAATGCCGAAGATCACCTCGAGCAGCGCGAGCAGCGCCACCTCGGGCGCCTTGAGCACCTGCGCGCACAGGACCGCCAGCACGCAGGGAATGGCCAGCTGGAAAACACCGAGGAAAGCGAGCAGGCCGAGATCGTGCGCATTGGCCTGGAACGGCAAGGCAAAAGGCAGCGTGAGCAGCGCGCTCAGCGCCGCGCCGATCAGCACCGCGGGAACCAGGTCGATGTCATGTCCCTTGGCGCGCGCATGCTGGACCACCGTCCAGTTGGTGGCGCCCGCGAGCGGCACGCACAGCGCCACCAGCGTTCCGAGCAGCGATCCGCCCGCCGCTCCGCCCTGCATCAGTTGCGTGCCGTACATCCACGCGATGCCGAGGCCCGCCACCACGATGGCCACCCAGGTCCGCACGGGCAGGCGGTGGCCGATGAACAGGCGCGCGGCCAGCGCGGTGAGCAATGGGCCCAGCGACATCGTGACCAGCACGCTGGCCGTCGAAGCCAGCGTGAGCGCCACCATGAAGGCCGTGAACATCACGGTCCAGCAGACGCCCGAGATCCAGAGCTCGCGCCCGCCCGAGCGGATCTGCGAGAACACCGCCCGGCCCCGCCAAAGCGGCAAGATCACCAGCAGCGCAAGCATCGTGAAGAAGCTGCGCCAGAAGGTGATCTCGAAACTGTGGGCCTGCGCCAGGTGCCGCGTGACAACGCCCGCCGTGGCCCACATCAGGGTCACGGCAACCATCAGCCACACGGCTCCGCCGTGGGTCAGGCGCAGCAGCACGGCTGGATGGCGATCAGCTCGCCATTTCGCGGCTGGCGCGCTTGCGCTCGTTTTCCTTGAGGAAACGCTTGCGCAGTCGCACGCTCTTGGGCGTGATCTCGACCAGCTCGTCGTCCTCGATGAATTCCACGCCGTATTCCAGCGTGAGTTCGATCGGCGGCGTGATCTTGATCGCGTCTTCCTTGCCCGAGACACGGAAGTTGGTCAGCTGCTTGGTGCGCGTGGCGTTCACCACCAGGTCGTTGTCGCGGCTGTGGATGCCCACGATCATGCCTTCGTACACCGGATCGTTCGCCTTCACGAACATGCGGCCGCGGTCGTCCAGCTTGCCCAGGGCGTAGGTGAAGATTTCACCGTCGTCCATGGAAATCAGCACGCCGTTCTTGCGGCTGCCGATCTCGCCCTTGTGCGGCTCGTAGCTGTCGAAGATGTTGCTGATGAGGCCCGAGCCGCGCGTCAGGTTCAGGAATTCGTTGGTGAAGCCGATCAGGCCGCGCGCCGGAATGCGGTACTCCAGGCGCACGCGGCCGCGGCCGTCCGGTTCCATGTTGACCAGCTCGCCCTTGCGCTCGCCGAGAGCCTGCATCACGCCGCCCTGGTGCTGCTCTTCGATGTCGGCCGTCACCAGCTCGATCGGCTCGTGCTTCTCGCCGTTGACGGTGCGGAACACCACGCGCGGCTTGGACACGGCCATTTCATAGCCTTCGCGGCGCATGTTTTCCAACAGGATGGTCAGGTGCAGTTCGCCGCGGCCCATCACCTCGAAGATGCCTTCTTCGTCGGTCTCGTTCACGCGCAGCGCCACGTTGTGCTGCAGTTCCTTCTGCAGGCGGTCCCAGATCTGGCGGCTGGTGACGAACTTGCCTTCGCGGCCGGCCAGCGGGCTGGTGTTGACGCAGAAGTTCATGGTCAGGGTCGGTTCGTCGACCTTGAGCATGGGCAGCGGCGACGGATTGGCCGGATCGGTCACGGTCACGCCGATGCCGATGTCGGCAATGCCGTTGATCAGCACGATCTCGCCCGGGCCGGCTTCGGTGGCCTGCACGCGGTCCAGGCCCTGGAAGGTCAGCACCTGGTTGACGCGGCCCTTGACGGTCTTGCCGTCCGGACCTTCCATCACCAGCACGTCCATCATGGGCTTGAGCGTGCCCTGGCTGATGCGGCCCACGCCGATGCGGCCGACGAAAGTCGAGAAGTCGAGCGCCGAGATCTGCAGCTGCAGCGGTGCGTCCGGATCGCCCTTCTGCGCCGGCACATGCTTCAGGATGGTGTTGAACAGCGCCGACATGTCGGGGCCCCACTGCTCGCCGGGCGCACCCTCTTCGAGCGACGACCAGCCATTGATGCCCGAGGCGTACACCACAGGGAAGTCCAGCTGTTCGTCGGTGGCGCCGAGCTTGTCGAACAGGTCGAAGGCGGCGTTCACCACCTTGTCGGGGTTGGCACCCGGCTTGTCGACCTTGTTCACGACCAGGATCGGCTTCAGGCCCAGGGCCAGCGCCTTCTTGGTCACGAAGCGCGTCTGCGGCATCGGGCCTTCCTGTGCGTCGATCAGCAGCACCACGCCGTCGACCATCGACAGCGCGCGCTCCACTTCGCCGCCGAAGTCCGCGTGGCCGGGGGTGTCGACGATGTTGATGTGCGTGCCTTCCCAGGTCACGGCGCAGTTCTTGGCCAGGATCGTGATGCCACGTTCCTTTTCGATGGCGTTGTTGTCCATCACCGTGTCGACCACTTTTTCGTGCTCGGCAAAGGTGCCCGACTGCCGCAGCAGTTGGTCGACCATCGTGGTCTTGCCATGGTCGACGTGGGCAATGATGGCGATATTGCGGATTTGCTTGGTACTCATGGTGTCGCTTCGGTCTGTTGTGCGTTCAAAAGAATTTGCTGGATTTCGATGGGGTTCAGCAAGCGCCCCGGGATCAATTCATTGGCGGCAATGTGCGCCGTGCCCAGGAAGGCCGGAGGCGCTTCGCCGAACACCGCCACATGGTCGGCATCGGGCCAGGTACCGCGGCGGCGCAGGCCGGACAGAAAGCGCCCTGCATCTTCGCTGCCGAGCGTGACGACCGTATGGCCCTCGACCAGGGATTCGGCAGGCAACAATTGCGCCAGCCGCTCTTCCTCGCCCATGGCCTCGAGCGCTTCGAGCGTGATGCACTGCGCCACGCCGAAACCACCGGTGGCCGTGCGGCGCAGCGACGTGAGGTGCGCGCCGCAGCCCAGCGCCTCGCCGATGTCTTCGCCCAGCGTGCGGATGTAGGTGCCCTTGCTCACGGAAGCCACGATCTTGATGGCAAGGCCTGCCGATTCGGCGGCAGCCTGCGTGATCTTCAAGGCATGAATGACCACGTCGCGCGGCGCCCGCTCGATCTCGATGCCTTCGCGCGCGTACTCGTACAGCGCCTTGCCGTCCTTCTTGAGCGCGCTGTGCATCGGCGGAACCTGGCGGATCGGGCCGGTGAACTGCGCCTCGACGCGGGCCAAGTCTTCAGGCGTGACATGCACCGGGCGCTCGGCAATCACCTCGCCCTCGGCGTCGCCGGTGGAGGTCTTGATCCCAAGGCGTGCCGTGGCCTCGTAGGTCTTGTCGGCATCGAGGTGCAGCTGGCTGAACTTGGTGGCCGCGCCAAAGCACAGCGGCAGCACGCCTGTGGCCAGCGGATCGAGCGTGCCGGTGTGGCCCGCTTTTTCGGCGCGCAGCAACCACTTGGCCTTCTGCAAGGCCTGGTTGCTGGAGAGTCCCAGCGGCTTGTCGAGCAACAACACCCCATGCACAGGGCGCCGCTGCACCCTTGTGCGTGGCGCATTCATCGCTAGTCGTCTTTCGAACGCGAAGCGACGGCCTGCGCGATGAGCGCATTCATGTCGGCCGCACGCTCGGTGGTGCGGTCGAACAGGAAGTGCAGCGTCGGCACGGTGTGGATGTGCAGGCGCTTGAACAGGCCGTTGCGCAGGAACCCCGCGGCCTGGTTCAGCGCTTCGGTGGTCTCGGTCACGTCGCCCGTGAGCATGCTGAAGTAGATCTTCGCGTGCGCATAGTCGGGCGTGACCTCGACCGCCTGGATCGTGACCATGCCCACGCGCGGGTCCTTCAACTCGCGCGCGATCAGCTCCGTCAGATCGCGCTGGATCTGGTCGGCAACCTTGAACGCGCGGTTGGGGGCGGCGGCTTTTCTCTTGGGCATGGATACGGTCGCATCGAACGCTTGTTACAGCGTACGGGCGATCTCCTTGATTTCAAAGAACTCGAGCTGATCGCCCTCTTTGATGTCGTTGTAGTTCTTGAGCTTGATACCGCACTCGAAGCCTTCGCGCACTTCGCGGACGTCGTCCTTCATGCGCTTGATCGAGTCGACTTCGCCGGTGTAGATCACCACGTTGTCGCGCAGCAGGCGGAAATGCGCACTGCGGTTGACCGAGCCCGAGGTGATGTAGGAACCCGCGACCGTACCGATCTTCGAGGCCACGAACACCGTGCGGATCTCGGCCGAGCCGATGATTTCCTCGCGGCGCTCCGGTGCCAGCATGCCCGACATCGCGACCTTGATCTCGTCCACGGCGTCGTAAATGATGCTGTAGTAGTTCAGCTGCACGCCATTGCCTTCGGCCAGCTTGCGCGCGCCGGCATCGGCACGCACGTTGAAGCCGATCACGATGGCCTTGGAGGCGATCGCCAGGTTGATGTCGCTTTCGCTGATGCCGCCCACGCCGGCGTACACGATCTGCACCTTGACCTCGTCGGTCGCCAGCTTGAGCAGCGACTGGGCCAGCGCTTCCTGCGAGCCCTGCACGTCGGCCTTGATGATGATGCGCAGCGTCTGCACTTCGCCGGCCGAGAGGTCGGTGAACATGTTCTGCAGGTTCGCGGCCTGGGCCTTTGCCAGCTTGGTGTTGCGGAACTTGCCGGCACGGTAGGTGGCGATTTCGCGCGCACGGCGCTCGTCGCTCATCACCATGAACTCGTCGCCCGCCTGCGGCACTTCGGTCAGGCCCTGGATCTCGACCGGGATCGACGGGCCGGCCGACTTGATGGTCCTGCCGTCTTCGTCGAGCATGGCGCGCACGCGGCCATAGGTCGAACCCGCCAGCACCACGTCGCCGGTCTTGAGCGTGCCGGACTGCACCAGCACGGTCGCGACCGGGCCGCGGCCCTTGTCGAGCTGCGCTTCGATGACCAGGCCCTTGGCGGCGGCATCCACCGGCGCCTTGAGTTCCAGCACTTCGGCCTGCAGCAGCACCTGCTCGAGCAGGTCGTCGATGCCCTGGCCCGTCTTGGCGGACACCGGCACGAACGGCACGTCGCCGCCGTACTCTTCGGGCACCACCTCTTCGGCCACCAGTTCCTGCTTCACGCGGTCCGGGCTGGCATCGGGCTTGTCGATCTTGTTGATGGCAACCACGATCGGCACACCCGCAGCCTTCGCGTGCTTGATGGCTTCCTTGGTCTGCGGCATGACGCCGTCGTCGGCCGCCACCACGAGGATGACGATGTCGGTGGCCTGCGCACCGCGGGCACGCATGGCCGTGAAGGCCTCGTGGCCCGGGGTGTCGAGGAAGGACACCATGCCGCGTTCGGTCTGCACATGGTAGGCACCGATGTGCTGCGTGATGCCGCCGGCTTCGCCCGCTGCAACCTTGGCGCGGCGGATGTAGTCGAGCAGCGAGGTCTTGCCGTGGTCGACGTGGCCCATGACGGTCACGACCGGTGCGCGCGGCAGGGCTTCGGCGGTTTGCGCCGACACGTCCTCGTCGGTGAAGGCTTCGGGGTCGTCCAGCGCGGCAACGACCGCGTTGTGGCCCATTTCCTCCACCAGGATCATGGCGGTGTCCTGGTCCAGCGACTGGTTGATGGTCGCCATCTGGCCCAGCTTCATCAATTGCTTGATGACTTCCTGTGCCTTGACGGCCATCTTGTGCGCGAGCTCGGCCACCGTGATGGTTTCGGGCACGTGCACTTCGAGAATGCGCGCCTCCACCGGTGCGGCCTGCACGTGCTCTTCGTGGCCTCCGCGGTCATTGCTGCCACGGCGGCCGCGCGGGCCTCCGCGCCAGTTGCCGCGGCCGACACCGCCGCTGGCATCGCCGCGGGTCTTGATTTCCTTCTTCTTGGCAGGATCGCCCGCCCAGCTCGAGGAGAGCTTGGCCGACTTGACTTCCTTGCCGGCACCGGCGGCGCCGGGGGCTGCGGCAGCACCCGGTGCGGCCGGCGCGCCGGGGCGCGCTGCGGGCGCGGCCGGCTTGTGCAGCGTGCCCTTGACCGCGGCCTTTTCGGGCTGCGGCTTCTCGGGCGCCTTGTGCGGCACCAGCACGCGCGCCGGTGCGTTCATCATGGCGCGGATGGCTTCGGCTTCGGCCAGGGCCTTGCGGCGGCGCTCGTCCAGGTCCTTGGCGCGGGCGGCTTCCTCGTCGGCACGGGCCTTCGATTCGGCGGCGGCCTTGGCCTTGGCGTCTTCCTTGGCTTGCGTGGCGGCGGTCTGGGCAGCCAGCTTGGTGTCGGCGGCCTGCTGTTCGGCGGCGGCTGCAGCGGCTGCAACAGGCGCTGCGGCCGGCTTGGCCGCTTCCTTGGCGGGCGCGGCCGCGGCTTCGGCGGCAGCCTTCTTCTCGGCGGCAGCGCGCGCGGCTTCCTGCTCGGCCTGCTCTGCGCGCTCGGCCTTCTCGGCCTGTTCGCGTTCGCGGGCTTCGGTTTCTTCACGCAGGCGGCGCTTCTCGGCCAGTTCTTCTTCCTGGCGGCGGATCAGCTCGGCCTGGCGGCGCGCCTCTTCCTCGCGGCGGGCCAGTTCGGCTTCGTCGATGCGGGGTGCGGCAGGTGCCGCGGCGGGCGCTTCGGCCACCGGTTGCGCTTCGGGCGTGGCCGGGTGGCCGTCGTCGCGCTGGATGAAGGTGCGCTTCTTGCGCACCTCGACCTGGATGGTGCGGGCGCGGCCGGTGGCGTCGGCCTGCTTGATCTCGCTGGTCGACTTCTTCGTCAGCGTGATCTTCTTGCGCTCGGGCTCGGCGGTGCCATGGCTGGCTTTGAGAAAGCCGAGCAGGCGCTGCTTGTCAGCCTCGGTGAGTGCATCGGTGGGTGCCGCCTTGGGCACGCCTGCGCTCTTGAGCTGGTCAAGCAAGGTTTCGGGAGTCTTCTTGAGCTCGTTCGCGAACTCGGCGACAGTGGTACTGGACATATTGGTTTCGTGCCTCCATGACCATCACTCTTGGCCGGCGAACCAATGTTCGCGGGCTTTCAAGATGAGGGCTTTGGCGTCATCGGCGCTGTGGCCGGTGATCTCGGTGAGTTCATCGACCGCGAGGTCGGCGAGGTCGTCGCGGGTGTGCACACCCGCCTCGGCCAGCTTGGGAATCAGCTCGGGGTCGAGGCCTTCGAGGTCGCGCAGATTCTGCGAGACGGTCTCGACGCCCTCTTCCTTGGCGATTTCCATGGTCAACAGCGCATCCTTGGCGCGCGAACGAAGCTCGTTGATGGTGTCTTCGTCGAAGGCTTCGATCTCCAGCATTTCGGAGATCGGCACATAGGCGACTTCCTCGAGGCTGTTGAAGCCCTCGGAGATCAGGATGTCGGCGATTTCCTCGTCGACGTCGAGCTTTTCCATGAACAGCTTGCGGCTGGCGTCGGTTTCGCTCGCCTGCTTCTGGGCCGATTCATTGGCGTCCATGATGTTGATCTTCCAGCCGGTCAGATCGGAGGCGAGCCTCACGTTCTGGCCGCCGCGGCCGATCGCGATGGCGAGGTTTTCCTCGTCGACCACCACGTCCATGGCGTGCTTTTCTTCATCGACCACGATCGACGACACGTTGGCCGGAGCCAGGGCGCCGATCACAAACTGGGCCGGGTCTTCGCTCCACAGCACGATGTCCACGCGCTCGCCGGCGAGCTCGTTGGTCACGGCATTGACGCGGGTGCCGCGCACGCCGACGCAGGTGCCGATCGGGTCGACACGCTTGTCGTGCGAGAGCACGGCGATCTTGGCGCGCGAACCGGGGTCGCGGGCGCAGCTCTTGATTTCGAGCAGGCCCTGTTCGATCTCGGGCACTTCCTGGCGGAACAGCTCGATCATGAACTCGGGCGCCGAGCGCGACAGGATGATCGGCGCGCCGCGCAGCGTCAGGTCGACCTCCATGATCATGGCCCGCACGCGGTCGCCGTTGCGCAGGTTTTCCTTGGCGATCATTTCGCTGCGGCGCAGGCGCCCTTCGACGCGGCCGGCCTCCACGATGATGTCGCCCTTGTCCAGGCGCTTGACGGTACCCACGAAGATCTTGTCGCCGCGCGACATGAAGTCGTTGAGCAGCATCTCGCGCTCGGCGTCGCGGATCTTCTGCAGGATGACCTGCTTGGCCGCCATGGCGCCGATGCGGCCGATCGGCACCGAGTCCACCGCTTCCTCGATGTACTCGCCGACCTCGATGTCGGGCATTTCTTCCTTGGCTTCGAACAGGAGGATTTCCTGGTCGGGCAGCTGCAGGCCGGCTTCGTCGGGGACGACGTGCCAGCGGCGGAAGGTTTCGTAGTCGCCGCTGTCGCGGTCGACCGAGACGCGGATGTCCACGTCGCCCTGGTGGAGCTTCTTGGTGGCTTGCGCCAGCGCGGATTCGACCGCGCCGAAAACCACGTCGCGCTCGACGTTCTTCTCGCGCGAGATCGCATCCACCAACATCAACATTTCGCGATTCATGCCACCCACTCCTCTAGTCAGTCCGGAACGTTGGTTCCGTCGTCAATATCCGAAAAACCCGGTTGGGTTTTGGCCTTGCGGCCCTTGAAATCCACAATTGGCGCGAGCCGCGCATCGCGCAGCTCATCCAGCACGAAACCCAGCGCATGCAACTTTGCAGGCGCGCGCTTCTTGCTGACTTTTTGACCCGGTTTGGGCTCCGGCGCATCGCTCCAGACGATTTGCCAGCCCGGGGCCCCGTCGGCCCCCGCCACGCGCTCCAGCGTGCCGCGAAACTTCTTGCGGGTGGCAGACACCTGCCCCGCCGCCGCGGCACCCATGGGCGCCTTGAGCGTGATGTCGATCACCTCGCCCACGAAACGCTCGAAATCCTGCTCATTGCGAAGCGGACGGTCAATACCCGGCGAGGAAACCTCGAGCCGCTTGTAATCGACACCATCGACCTCGAGCGCAAACTGCAACTGCCGCGTGACCTTCTCGCAATCCTCGACCGTCACGAAGGGTTCGGGAATGCCTGCAGCCACAGCTTCCGATGTGGGGGCAGTCCAGGGCAAATCAATTGTCACGCGCAGCAATCCCCCGGCCGAGCGTTCGATCTCGACCAGGTCGTAGCCGAGACCGGCAACGGTTTGTTCCACTGTCTGCTGCAATGCCACGTGTTTGAATTTGCCTTGTAAAAATGCTTATGCGTGCCACCCGCCCGCCACGGGTGTCACGCATCGAAATTGCATAGACCAAAAAAAACGGGCGGTTGGTACCCGCCCGTTTGGTCGTGAGCCTCGAATTATATGCTATTCCCGTGATAAATGAAGTGGCTTGGGCTGCTCAAAGCGCCACTTTGCGCCGGGATTTTGACCAGACGACGGCAAACAGCACCGAACCGAGCGCCAAGGCGGCGGCCGCCACCAGCAGCGGGAGCTCGAAAGACCCGGTCCGCTGGGCCAGCGGCGCCGCAAACAGCGGGCCGATGATCTGCCCGACGCCATAGGAAGCGGTCGCATAGCCGATCAGCCCGGCTGCGGCATTGCCGCGCAGCCGGCGCGCATCCCGCATCGCAAAAAGTGTGATGGCCGTGAAAGGCATGCCCAGCAGCAGGCTGCCGAGCGCAAAGCCGGTGATGGTGGGCCAGGCCACCGACAGCACCACGCCCAGCGCCTGCAGCGCATAGGCCGCGGCCAGCAGCAGCCGGTTGTCCCAGTGCACGGGCGCGCGGGCGCCGATCAGCGCGCCGGGGATGATCGCCAGCCCGAACAGCGGCCAGAAGAAGTCGGGCCACGGCGAGCCCGGCAGTGCCTGGCGCGCGATCACCGGCAGGAAGGTGGCGGTGATGATGTAGCCGAAGCCGGCCAGCCCATAGAGCGCGACCAGCCAGACGGCGTCGCTGCGCGCGGAAGGCGACGCGGCCGCACCGGCCTGGGCGGAAGGCGCGCCCGCGGAGCCTTGCCCCGAGGGCAGTTCGCCATCGTCGAACACGCGCCAGATCAGCGCCACCAGCACCACCGCCAGCAGGCCCAGGCCGATCCATCCCGCCTCGGAACCCCAGCGCCCCAGGGCGCCGCCGAGCAGGCCGGTCATCGCGATGCCGATGCCGGGGCCGGTGTAGATCACGCCGGCCAGCGCCGGGGAATGGGTTTCGGCGAGCCGCCGCAGCCCCCATCCCGACGCAAAGACGAAGACCCAGGCGCTCATCACGCCGGCCGCGGTGCGCAGGATGCCCCAGCTCGTGAAGCTGTGGAGCACCCCCATGCCCACCAGCAGCGCCGCCGTGGCCACCAGGCCGCCGCGCACCATGCGCTTGGCCTGGATGCCGATGGCCGCGCAACTGACCGCGCCCAGAAAGTAACCGAGGTAATTGAGCGAAGCCAGCACGCCGCCGGCCTCGAGCTGGAGCTTTCCCTCGTGCAACATGATCGGCAGCATGGGCGTGAAGGCAAAGCGCCCCAGGCCCATGGCAACGGCCAAGGTCACCATGCACGCCAGTGCCGCGCGCCAGGCACCGCGCCTGTCCCGTCCGATATCCGACATTTCCTGCGATTCCGTTGTTCTATTCCAGCAGCGCGGCGGCCACCAGTTTCTTGGTGTAGGGGTGCTCGGGCGCGTCGAGTACGCGCTCCACGGCGCCGGCTTCGAGGATGGCGCCGTCCTTCATCACGATGACCTGGTGCGCCATGGCGCGGATCACCTCGACGTCGTGCGTGATCAGCAGGTAGCTCAGGCCGCGCTCGCGCTGCAGGCGCTGCAAGAGGCCCAGCACCTGCTTCTGGATCGTCACGTCGAGCGCGCTGGTGGGTTCGTCGAGCACCAGCAGCTGCGGATCGACGATGAGCGCGCGCGCGATCGCGAGCCGCTGGCGCTGTCCGCCCGAGAACTCGTGCGGATAGCGGTCGAGCAGCGAGGGAAACTGCGCCTCGCCCAGGCCCACGTCGGCCAGCGCCGCCAGCGCCCGCGCGCGGCGCTGCGCCGTGTCGAGCTCAGGCGCGTGCACGCGCAACCCCTCGCCCACGATCTGCTCGACCGTCATGCGCGGCGAGAGCGAGGAGAACGGGTCCTGGAAAACCACCTGCATGACCCGGCGCAAGGCCAGGTCGGAGCTTCGGTCCACCGCCCAGCCCTTGCCATCCACCTTGAGCGCACCCTGGTGCTTCAGCAGCCCGAGGGCGGCCAGCGCCAGCGTGGACTTGCCCGATCCGGACTCGCCGACCACGCCCAGCGTTTCGCCCGGTGCGATGCGGAAATCCGCGTTCTGCACCGCAATGAATTCGCCCTTGCGGAACCAGCCGGCAAAACCGGGCCGCGGCACGGGGTAGCTCACACGCAGGCCCGTGGCCTCGAGCACCGGCCGCGCGCCGGCACCCGCGGGCACGGCGATGACATCGCGCTGCGGATGGCTGTCGATCAGCTTGCGGGTGTAGGCGTGCTGCGGCGCCTCGAACACGGCCGCCACGGCGCCCTGCTCCACCACGTGGCCGTCTTCCATCACGGCAATCCGGTCGGCGAAGCGGCGCACCAGGTTGAGGTCGTGCGTGATGAGCAGCACGGCCATGCCATGCTTGCGCTGCAGATCGGCGAGCAGCTCGAGGATCTGCGCGCGCACCGTGACGTCGAGCGCGGTGGTCGGCTCGTCGGCCAACAGCAGGCGCGGCTTGCAGGCGAGCGCCATGGCGATCATCGCGCGCTGGCGCTGGCCGCCCGAGAGCTGGTGCGGAAACGCCCTCGCCCGCCGCGCCGGCTCCGGAATGCCGGTGTCGGCCAGCAGCTGCACGGCGGCCGCCTGGGCCGCGCGCGCCGACAGGCCCTCGTGCAGTTCGAGCACCTCGGCGATCTGGTCGCCCACGGTGTAGAGCGCGTTGAGGGCGGTCATCGGCTCCTGGAAGATCATCGCGATCTCCTTGCCGCGGATGCCGCGCAGCGCCCGTTCGGGAATCGAGAGCAGGTCGCGCCCGCTTGGCGCATCTGCGGAGCCGAACAAGGTCGCGGTGCCGGCCACGTCGGCGTTCTGCGCCAGGCGCAGCAGCGACAGCGCCGTCACGGTCTTGCCCGAACCCGATTCGCCGACCAGCGCGAGCTTCTCGCCCGCGGCAATGCGGAAGTCGATGCCATGCACCACCTCCTTGCCGCCGAAGGCCACGCGCAGGTCTTTCACGTCCAGCAGCGGCTGGAGATGCTTGATTTGGCTCACTTGTCGGCCTTCCGCGGATCGAGGGCATCGCGCAGCGCGTCGCCCATGAAGGTGAGCAGCATCAGCGTCACGACCAGCACGCCGAAGGTCGAAAGAGAGATCCACCAGGCGTCGATGTTGGCCTTGCCCTGGCTCAGCAGTTCGCCGAGCGACGGCGTGCCCGGCGGCACGCCCAGGCCCAGGAAATCGAGCGAAGTGAGCGCCAGGATGGCCGCGCTCATGCGAAACGGCAGGAAGGTGACGACCGGCACCATGCTGTTGGGCAGGATGTGGCGCCACATGATCTGCAGGTTGCCCACGCCCAAGGCGCGCGCGGCGCGCACGTAGTCCATCTGGCGGTTGCGCAGGAATTCGGCGCGCACGTAGTCGGCCAGGCCCATCCAGCCGAACAGGCTCAGCAGGATCAGCAGCAGCGCCACGCTGGGCGCGAAGATGGCGCTGAAGATGATCAGCAGGTAGAGCTCGGGCATCGAGGCCCAGATCTCGATGAAGCGCTGGAACGCGAGGTCGATCTTGCCCGCGAAGTAGCCCTGCACCGCCCCCGCCGCCACGCCCAGCACGGTGCCAATGACGGTCAGCGCCAGGCCGAACAGCACGCTCACGCGAAAGCCGTAGATCAGCTGCGCGAGCAGGTCGCGGCCGCGGTCGTCGGTGCCGAAGAAGTTCTCGCGCGAAGGCGCCGCGGGATTGGGCTGGGAGGCGAAGTAGTTCAGCGTGCGCGGGCCGTAGCGGTTGGGTGCATAGAGCGCCCAGTTGGCGCCCTCGGTGATGCGCTTCTGGATGAACGGGTCGAGGTAGTCGGCGGGCGTTTCGAAGTCGCCGCCGAAGGTTTTCTCGGAGTAGTCGCGCAGCACGGGAAAGTAGGTCTGCCCGGCGTAGCGCACGACCAGCGGCTTCTCGGTGGACAGCAGTTCGGCGAACAGGCTCAGCACCACCAGGATCGAGAAGACGACCAGGCTCCAGAACCCCAGCGGATTGCGGCGGAAGCGGCGCCAGGCGCGGCGGCCCGGGCTCGCGGAAACAACGGCGGCGCTAGTCAAACTTGACCCTCGGATCGACCCAGACGTAGCAGAGGTCGGAAATCAGCTTGGTGACCAGGCCGATCAGCGTGAACAGGTAGAGCGTGCCCAGCACCACGGGATAGTCGCGGCGGATCACGCTCTCGTAGCTCAGCAGGCCCAGGCCGTCGAGCGTGAACAGCGTCTCGATCAGCAGCGAGCCGGTGAAGAACGCACCGATGAAGGCCGACGGAAAGCCCGTGATGATCGGGATCAGCGCGTTGCGGAACACATGCTTCCAGAGCACCTGCCGCTGCGACAGCCCCTTGGCACGTGCCGTCAGCACGTACTGCTTGCGGATTTCCTCGAGGAAGGAATTCTTCGTGAGCATGGCGGTGACGGCAAAGCTGCCGAGCACCATCGACGTCACCGGCAGCGCGATGTGCCACAGGTAGTCGACGATGCGCGCGCCCCAGTTCATGCTCTCCCAATTGGGCGACGTGAGGCCGCGCAGCGGAAACCACTGCAGCTGCCCGCCGAAGATCACGAGCAGCGCCACCCCCAGCACGAAGCCCGGAATGGCATAGCCGACCAGCACGATCAGCGTGGTGATGAAGTCGAAGCGCGTGCCGGCCCTCACCGCCTTGGCCACGCCGAGCGGCACCGCGATCAGGTAGCTGATGAAGAAGGTCCAGAGGCCGAGGCTGATCGACACCGGCATCTTCTCCTTGATGAGCTGCCAGACGTCCTTGCGCTGGTAGAAGCTGGTGCCCAGGTCGAAGCGTGCGAACGACTTCAGCATGGTCCACAGGCGCTCGTGGGCGGGCTTGTCGAAGCCGTAGAGCTTGCGGATGTCCTCGACGCGCTGCGGGTCGAGTCCCTGGCGGCCGCGGTAGCCGGCGCCGCTGGCCGCGGCCCGCTCGCCACCCGAATCGCGCCCCTGCAACTGCGCCACCATCTGCTCGACCGGGCCGCCCGGCACGAACTGGATCACGCCGAAGGTGATGACGAGCACGCCCAGCAGCGTGGGGATCATCAGCAGCAGGCGCTTGAGGATGTAGCTGGTCATTCGGTGTTCATGTCCGGTGCGGCCGCGTCATTTGTTGATGGGCGAAGCCCACCACGTGGTGAGCGCCCAGTCGCCGGCATCGTAGTACGGCGGAATGGTCGGCGGCAGCACGAACGGCGCCGGCCGGTAGCCGACCAGGAACGCATTGCCGTAGTACTGCGGAATCGAGTAGTAGCCGTTGGAGAGCACCCGGTCGAGCACGCGCATGGCCGTGGCCAGCTCGGGCCGCGTGGTGGCCGCCAGCACCTTGCCGACCACTGCGTCGACCGCCGGATCGGCAATGCCCCAGATATTGGACGAGCCCGTCGTGTCGGCCGCCTTGGAGCCGAACAGCTCGAGCAGTTCGCCGCCCGGCGCGCTGTTGCCGGGCAGGCGCAGCGAGGTCATCTCGAAATCGAAGTTCTGCATGCGCTGCTGCGAGAGCGAGAAATCGACCGTGCGGAACGTCATCTCGATGCCGAGCTTGCGCAGCGCCGTCTGCAGCGGTGTCACGACGCGGATCAGCCCGGGCTGGTCATTGAGGAACTCGATCGTGAAGGCCTCGTTCTTCGCGTTGCGCAGCGCGCCGCCGCGGTAGGTCCAGCCGGCCTCCTCCAGCAGCGCCCTCGCCTTGCGCAGGTTCTCGCGCAGGCTGTTGGGCGGCGCCGTGCTCGGCGGCTGCGGGGCCGGGCCGAACACCTCGGGCTTGAGCTTGCTGCGCAGCGGCTCCATCAGCGCCAGTTCGTCGGGCTTGGGCAGGCCCTCGGCGTGGAACTCGCTGTTCGGAAAGTAGCCCTGCACCCGCGTGTAGAGGCCGTAGAACAGCTGGCGGTTGAGCCACTCGAAATCCATGGCCAAACCAATGGCCTGGCGCACGCGCACGTCCTTGAATTTGTCCTTGCGGATGTTGAACACATAGCCCTGGAAATCGCCGGGGTTGTGGTTCTCGAAGGCGCGCTTGACGATCTCGCCGCTGTCGAACTGCCTGCCCTTGTACTGGCGCGCCCAGTTGCGCGAGGTGAATTCGCGCATGAAGTCGAACTCCCCGGCCTTCAGGCCCTCGAAGCGCGCGGTTTCGTCCAGGTAGACCCGGAAGGTGATGCGATCGAAGTTGTACAGCCCCTTGCGCACCGGCAGGTCGGCGCCCCAGTAGTCGGCGCGGCGCACGTAGGTGATGTCGCGGCCCAGGCGGTCGCTGGCCGGCTTGTAGGGGCCGGAGCCGATCGGCATCTCGGTGACGATCTGGTCGAAGGGCTTGCCCCCGCCCCATTGGCGGCTGAAGACCGCCATGCCGCCAATCACCAGCGGCAGCTCGCGGTTCGGACTCGCGAAGTCGAAGCGCACGACGCGCTCGCTGGTGGCTGTCGCCTTCTTCACTTCGGCGTAGATGGTGCGGTACTGCGGCGCGGCCAGCGGGCCGGTCAGGGTGTTGAACGAATGCACCACGTCGGCCGCCAGCACCGGCGAGCCGTCGTTGAAGCGCGCCTTGGGGTTCAGGCGGAAGGTGGCCGAAAGGCGGTCGGGCGCCACCTCGACGTCTTCGGCAAGCAGGCCATAGACCGTGGTCGGCTCTTCGGAATTGCCCGTCATCAGGCTCTCGAACATCAGCGAGCCGATGCCCGAAGGCGCCGTGCCCTTGAGCGTGAACGGGTTGAGCTTGTCGAAGTTGGTGGGCCGCGTGGGCGGCACCATCCGGATCTCGCCGCCCTTGGGCGCGTTCGGATTGACGTAGCTGAAGTGGGTGAAGCCGGGCGGGTACTTGATGTCGCCGAACTGCGCGTAGGCATGGGCGGCCCATGAAGGAGCCGCCGAGAGCGCCAGAAAAAGAAGCAGCCAAACCCGCATGCGAGAATTCTGCCCAAGATTTTCACGAGGCAACTTCATGGGCTTTCTTTCCGGCAAAAAACTGTTGATCACCGGCGTGTTGAGCAATCGCTCCATTGCCTACGGCATAGCCAAGGCCTGTCACGAACAAGGCGCCGAGCTTGCTTTCAGCTACGTCGGCGAGCGATTCAAGGACCGTATCACCGAATTCGCCGCGGACTTCGGCTCCAAGCTTATTTTTGACTGCGACGTGGGCGACGACGCGCAGATCGACAAGCTCTTTGCCGATCTGGCGCAGGCGTGGCCCAGGTTCGACGGGTTCGTGCACAGCATCGGCTTTGCGCCGCGCGAGGCCATTGCGGGCGACTTCCTCGAAGGCTTGTCGCGCGAGGGCTTCAAGATTGCGCACGACATCAGCGCCTACAGCTTCCCGGCCATGGCCAAGGCGGCCCTGCCCTATCTCAACGACAAGTCGGCGCTCCTCACGCTGACCTACCTGGGCGCCGAGCGCGCGCTGCCCAACTACAACACCATGGGGCTGGCCAAGGCCTCGCTCGAGGCCTCGGTGCGCTACACCGCGGCTTCGCTCGGCCCCAAGGGCATGCGGGTCAACGGCATCAGCGCCGGGCCGATCAAGACGCTGGCGGCCAGCGGCATCAAGGGCTTCGGCAAGATGCTGTCCGCCGTGGCCGACGCCTCGCCCATCCGCCGCAACGTGACCATCGAGGAAGTCGGCAACGTGGCTGCCTTCCTGCTGAGCGACCTGGCCAGCGGCGTCACCGCCGAGATCACCTATGTGGACGGCGGCTTCAGCAACGTCGTGGCGGGCATGGCCGAGTAATCCTCGGCCGAGTAATCGATCGGCAGCGGCCTCTTGCTGAACAGACGTTCCCTCCTGCTCGCCGGCCTCGGCGCGCTGGCGGCCCGCGTGGCCGCCGCGCGCGAGACCGCGCCGGCCTTGATGCTGGCCGAGGTCTACCGCCCCGGCATGTCGCTGGACGACTACTGGGTCAGCGAAAAATTCGACGGCGTGCGCGGCTACTGGGACGGCAAGCAGCTGTGGACGCGTGGCGGCGAACCGGTGGTGGCGCCCGCCTGGTTCATCGCGCCGTTGCCCAAGCAGCCGCTCGACGGCGAGCTGTGGGCCGGCAGGGGCCAGTTCGCGCATGCGGTTTCCACCGTGCGCAGCCAGACGCCCAACGACACCGCCTGGCACAGCATGCGCTTCATGGTGTTCGACCTCCCGGCCCAGGGCGGCGATTTCACGGCGCGGCTGGCCGTCTTGCGCAAGCTGCTGCCGATCACCGATGCGCCGTGGGTGGTGCCCGTGCCGCAGGAGCGCGCCACCACCCATGCGGATCTGCAGGCCCTGCTCGCCAAGACCGTGAAGATGGGCGGCGAGGGCCTGATGCTGCACCGGGGCGGATCGCTCTACCGCGCCGAGCGCAACAGCGACCTGCTCAAGGTCAAGACCCACGATGACGCCGAGGCCCGCGTGGTCGGCCACATGCCCGGCAAGGGCCGGCACAGCGGCCGGTTGGGCGCGCTGCTGGTCGAAACTCCCGAGGGCAAGCGCTTCAAGCTCGGCAGCGGCCTGACCGATGCCGAGCGCGAGAACCCGCCCGCCATCGGCAGCTGGGTGACCTACCGCTACAACGGCACCAACCCGGGCGGCTTGCCCAGGTTCGCGCGCTTCATGCGGGTGCGCAGCGACCGGCCCTCCTGAAGCGCGGCGCGCGCCCTCCCCGCTTCTTGCCGCCTACTTCTTCGGCGCGGCCACGCAGTCCGCGTAGTAGCGCTTCTTACCGGTTTCGTCGATGCGCGCCACCAGGCCGTGGATGTCGGTCTCGAAGCCCGGGCACTGCGAGTTGAACTCGCGCGAGAACCGGAGGTAGTCGACGATCTTCTTGTTGAACACCTCGCCCGGAATCAGGAGCGGAATGCCCGGCGGGTACGGCGTGATCAGGCTCGTGGTGATGCGGCCTTCGAGCTCGTCGATCTCCACGCGTTCGGTCTTGCGGTGCGCAATGTGGGCGAAGGCGTCGCTCGGCTTCATGGCGGGCGTGAGGTCGCTCAGGTACATCTCGGTCGTCAGGCGCGCCACGTCGTAGCGTGCGTAGAGCTGGTGGATGTGCTGGCACAGGTCGCGCAGGCCCAGGCGTTCGTAGCCGGGGTGCTGCTGGCAGAACTCCGGCAGGATGCGCCACATCGGCTGGTTGCGCGCGTAGTCGTCCTTGAACTGCTGCAGCGCCGTGAGCAGCGTGTTCCAGCGGCCCTTGGTGATGCCGATGGTGAACATGATGAAGAAGCTGTAGAGCCCGGTCTTCTCCACGATCACGCCGTGTTCGGCCAGGAACTTGGTCACCACGCTGGCGGGAATGCCGGTCTCGGCAAAGTTGCCTTCCAGGTCGAGGCCCGGCGTCACGATGGTCGACTTGATCGGGTCGAGCATGTTGAAGCCGTCGGCCAGTTCGCCGAAGCCGTGCCAGTTGCGCGGCGACTTCTTGTTCTTGCTCTGCTTGCCGTTCTTCTCGCCCGTCATGATCCAGTCTTCGGCGCGGCCGATGCCTTCGTCGACGAGCTTCTCGGGGCCCCAGACCTTGAACCACCACTCGTCCTTGCCGAATTCGTCTTCCACCTTGCGCATGGCACGGCGGAAGTCGAGCGCCTCCAGGATGCTCTCTTCCACCAGCGCGGTGCCGCCGGGCGGCTCCATCATGGCGGCGGCCACGTCGCAGCTCGCGATGATCGCGTACTGCGGGCTGGTCGACGAGTGCATCAGGTAGGCCTCGTTGAACAGGTCGCGGTCGAGCGCACGGTTCTGCGAGTCCTGCACCAGCACGTGGCTGGCCTGGCTGATGCCCGCGAGCAGCTTGTGGGTCGACTGCGTGGCAAACACCAGCGACTCCTTGGGCCGCACGCGGCGCTTGCCCATCGCGTGATAGGCGCCGTAGAACGGGTGGAAGGCCGCATGCGGCAGCCAGGCCTCGTCGAAATGCAGCGTGTCGACGTAGCCGTCGAGCATGTTCTTGATGGTCTCGGTGTTGTAGATCACGCCGTCGTAGGTCGACTGGGTGAGCGTCATCACGCGCGGCTTGACCTTGTTGGGATCCACGTCGGCCAAGAGCGGGTTGGCCTTGATCTTGGCCTTGATGGCGCTCTGCTCGAACTCGCTCTTCGGAATCGGTCCGATGATGCCGAAGTGGTTGCGCGTGGGCTTCATGAACACCGGGATCGCGCCGGTCATGATGATCGCGTGCAAGATCGACTTGTGGCAGTTGCGGTCGACCACCACCACGTCGTCGGGCGCCACCGTGTGGTGCCAGACCATCTTGTTGCTGGTGCTGGTGCCGTTGGTCACGAAGAAGCAATGGTCGGCGTTGAAGATGCGCGCGGCGTTGCGTTCGCTGGCCGCCACCGGGCCGGTGTGGTCGAGCAGCTGGCCGAGTTCTTCCACCGCGTTGCAGACGTCGGCGCGCAGCATGTTCTCGCCGAAGAACTGGTGGAACATCTGGCCCACGGGGCTCTTCAGGAACGCCACGCCGCCCGAATGGCCCGGGCAGTGCCACGAGTACGAGCCGTCTTCGGCGTAGTCGATCAGCGCCTTGAAGAACGGCGGCTGCACGCCTTCGAGGTAGCTCTTGGCCTCGCGGATGATGTGGCGCGCCACGAACTCCGGCGTGTCCTCGAACATGTGGATGAAGCCGTGCAGCTCGCGCAGGATGTCGTTGGGAATGTGGCGCGAGGTCTTGGTTTCGCCGTAGATGTAGATCGGCACGTCGGCGTTCTTGCGCCGCACCTCGCCGATGAAGTTGCGCAGGCTCAGCACCGCGGGATCGAGGTCGGGGCCGACCGTGAATTCCTCGTCGTCGATCGACAGGATGAAGGCGCTGGCGCGGCTTTGCTGCTGCGCGAACTGGCTCAGGTCCCCGTAGCTCGTGACGCCCAGCACCTCGAAGCCCTCCGTCTCGATGGCCTGCGCAAGCGCGCGAATGCCGAGGCCCGAAGTGTTTTCGGAGCGGAAGTCCTCGTCGATGATGACGATGGGGAAGCGAAATTTCATGGGCAGGGCTCCGGACAGGCAATGAGGCGCGAAGTGTACGGAATTCGGATGAAGGATTGAGTCAGGTTTTGACACAGAATGTCGTGCATTCACCAAAGAGGAGAAGTCATGGCGAATTCCACCATCTGGTGGCTGATAGCGGGGGCCGCCATCGTGCTGGAGTTGCTTTCCGGCACGGTCTACCTGTTGCTGCTGGCGACCGGTTTCGCAGCGGCGGCCATTGCGGCGCATCTGGGCGCCGGCACCGTCGCGCAACTGGTGGTGGCGGCCGTCGTGGGCGTGGGCGCGGTCCTGGTCTGGTATGCCGTTCAGCGCCGCCGCCCGGCCGCACCGCCTACGACATCGAACCGCGATGTCAATCTGGACATCGGCGAGATCATCCACGTCGAGGCCTGGAACCCCGACGGCACCGCCACCGTTCGCTACCGCGGCGCCCAGTGGACCGTGATCCCGCGCTCGGGCCAGGCCCCCACCACCGGCGAGCACCGCGTGGTCGAGGTGGTCGGCAGCCGCCTCGTGGTCGACAAGACCTGATCAGAACAGAACAGAACCCTAGAGGAGAAAACCATGGAATTTTCGGTCCCCATCATCATCCTGGTCATCGCGATCATCTTCATCAGCCAGTCGGTCAAGTTCGTGCCGCAGCAGAACGCCTGGGTGCGCGAGCGCCTGGGCAAGTACCACGGCACCATGACGCCCGGCCCCAACTTCCTGATCCCGTTCATCGACCGGGTCGCCTACAAGCACAGCCTGAAGGAAATCCCGCTCGACGTGCCGAGCCAGATCTGCATCACGCGCGACAACACCCAGCTGCAGGTCGACGGCATCCTGTACTTCCAGGTGACCGACCCGATGCGCGCGAGCTACGGCTCGTCGAACTACATCGTGGCCGTGACGCAGCTGGCGCAAACGTCGCTGCGCAGCGTGATCGGCAAGCTCGAACTCGACAAGACCTTCGAGGAGCGCGACGTCATCAACGCGCAGGTGGTCGCGGCCATCGACGAGGCGGCGCTCAACTGGGGCGTGAAGGTGCTGCGCTACGAGATCAAGGACCTGACGCCGCCCAAGGAAATCCTGCTGGCCATGCAGGCGCAGATCACCGCCGAGCGCGGCAAGCGTGCCCTCATCGCCGCCTCCGAAGGCCGCCGCCAGGAACAGATCAACATCGCCACCGGCGAGCGCGAGGCCTTCATCGCCCGCTCCGAAGGCGAGAAGCAGGCCCAGATCAACAATGCCCAGGGCGAGGCCGCCGCCATCACGGCCGTGGCCACCGCCACGGCCGACGCCATCGAACGCGTGGCAGCCGCCATCCGCCAGCCCGGCGGCGAACAGGCCGTGCAGCTCAAGGTGGCCGAGCGCGCGGTCGACGCCTACGGCAAGGTCGCGGCCGATTCCAAGACCACGCTGATCGTGCCCAGCAACATGACCGAAACCGCCGCCCTCATCGCCTCCGCGATGCGCATGGTCCAGGCCGGCAAGCCGCAGAATCCGGCCTGAGCGACTGCTACAATCGAGGGCTCAGGAGCGGTGGATGAGCGGTTTAAGTCGCACGCCTGGAAAGCGTGTGAGGGTTAATAGCCCTCCGCGGGTTCGAATCCCGCCTGCTCCGCCAGAGAAGTCATGGGTTTCATGCGGGTTTCCAGCCCGTCAGCATGTTGACCCGCATCAAACCCATCAATGCAGAAACGCTTGATGGGTTTTTTGTTGGAAAAGCGCGTTGCCTTGGCGCAACTGGGAGATTGGCCCAGCCCGCTTCGTCTGGCGCTACCATCCAAAGGTCTTACTTTCAAGCCTGCAAAAGGAGGAGCCTCGATGGCTGCACAGCCCCCCACCGTGCCGCGTGGCAAGACGTCGCTCGACAAGACGCTCAAGAAGAGCGAAGAAGTGGCCGCCGATGTGCAGCGGGCCTCGGACAATCTCGCCGTCGTGAACACGGTGCTCGAACAGGAGCTGCCGGACGAAGTGCAGGTTGGCGAGGTGGCGCAGGCCATCGAGCAGACGAGCCAGCTCGAGCAGAAGCTCGCCAAGTCGGCCGAGAAGCTGGCCGAGGTCAACGCGGCACTGAGCGAGGAAATCGAGAAGCGCCGCGAAGTGACGGCCGAGCGCGATGAAAGCCAGGCGCTGGCCGAAGAGCTCAAGGCAAGGATCCGCTCCGACAACAAGCACTGAGCGCAGCGCCGCGCCAGAACGCGCTGTCCGTATCCCTTCTCCTACGCTGCGGCCGCGTCCGGCACGCTACGCTATTGGTTCTCAGAACGAAACCACGGCATGGCCCTCATCACGTTCCTCGTCGAGGACAACAAGACCATCAGGGACAACCTGGTCCCGGCCCTCGAAGATCTGGTCAACGGCCAGGTCGTCGGCTTTGCCGAAACCGAAACGGATGCGCTCGCCTGGCTCGCCGTTCATCCCCATGACTGGCAACTGCTCATCGTCGACCTGTTCCTGAAGGAAGGCTCCGGCCTGGGCGTGCTCTCGGGCTGCAAGGCACGCGGTCCGGGCCAGCGCGTCGTGGTGCTGAGCAACTACGTCACCGCCGACATCCGCGCACGCTGCGAAGCGCTGGGTGCCGATGCGGTGTTCGACAAGTCGCGCGATCTCGACGCCTTCATCGAATACTGCAACACCGACCGGCCCTCGGGCTTCGCAAGCCTGGCCTGAAAATCGCGGCCGGCAGGCACAAAAAAAGGGCCCGAAGGCCCTTTTCTCTTTTGCGCGCCTGGATCAGCGAACCACGGCGATCTGCGTACGCACGCCACCCTTGTAGGTGAAGAGCGTCAGCGCGCCGTTCTTGATGTCGCCCTTTTCGTCGAAGGCGATCGGGCCGGTCACGCCCTTGTATTGCACCTTGCCGACTTCGGGCAGGTACTTTTCAGGGTCGGCGGAACCGGCCTTGACCATGGCTTCGGCCAGCACGTTGACCGCGTCGTAGACGTACGGCGCGTAGATCTGCACGTCCACGCCGTTCTTGGTCTTGAACCTGGCCTTGAAGTCTTCCAGCGGCTGCTTGAAGTCGCCGTCGACACCGCCGGCCTCGGCGCAGACCACCATCTCTTCGCCGATGGCGTCGCCAGCCAGCTTGGGCAGTTCGCCGGTGCACAGGCCGTCGCCGCCCATGAACTTGACGTTCAGGCCGAGCTGCTTGACCTGCTTGAGCATCGGGCCGCCGACGGCGTCCATGCCGCCGAAGAACAGCACGTCAGGCTTGGCGGACTTGAGCTTGGTCAGGATGGCGTTGAAGTCGGTCGACTTGTCGGTGGTGAATTCGTGGCCCACGATGGTCCCGCCGGCAGCCTTGGCCGCCTTCTCGAACTCTTCGGCAACGCCCTGGCCGTAGGCCGTGCGGTCGTCGATCACGGCAATGTTCTTGCCCTTGAGCGTTTCGACGGCGTACTTGCCGAGCGTGCCGCCGAGCTGGGTGTCGTCGGCCACCACGCGGAACGTGGTCTTGAAGCCCTGGCGCGTGTACTTGGGGTTGGTTGCCGACGGCGAGACCTGCGGAATGCCGGCGTCGCTGTAGAGCTTGGAAGCAGGAATGGTCGTGCCCGAGTTCAGGTGGCCGACGATGCCGTTGACCTTGCTGTCGACCAGCTTCTGGGCCACTGCGGTGCCTTGCTTCGGATCGCCGGCGTCGTCTTCTGCCAGCAGTTCGAACTTGGCAACCTTGTCGCCGATCTTCAGGCCCTTGGCATTGAGGTCTTCGATGGCCATCTTGGCGCCGAGCTCGTTGTCCTTGCCCAGGTGGGCAATGGCACCGCTGGTGGGGCCGACGTGGCCGATCTTGACGATCAATGCATCTGCCGGAGGCGCTGCAGGTGCGGGGGCCGCTGCCGTGGGCGCCGGAGCGGCGGGCGCAGCAGCTTCTTCTTTCTTGCCGCAAGCCACAAGCGTGAGAGCAGCCAGTGCGACCGCAGTCCATTTCAATTGCATGAGAACCTCCAGAACATTGATGAATAAACCAAAAACCGGTCGTGTGATCCGGGCGCGAAGACCTCGCAAGTTTCGCGCCGCAGACCAGCGGCACCCTCCCGCCCCATCGACCTGGCGCGCAGTTTAGCTGAAGCTTTATGCGCTGGAAGCTGGCGTAGACCCTGTGTTTTCAGAGAGCTCGGCGGCCATGGCTTCGATCACCAAGGCACGCAGCACGGCCTCGATTTCCTCGCGCAGCCGGGGCACCATCGCATCGAGCTGCTGCTGCACGGCGGCCGAGACCGTGTCGCTCAGGCGCTCTTCCAAAGACAGGTCGACGCGCTGCAGCACGCGGTGCAGAAGTTGCTCTTCGAGGCGGACGATTTCGGCCTCGGAGCGCTGCTCGGCCGGAGGCAATGCCACGGCTTCGGCGGGGTCGACCGCCGGTGGTGGCGGCGCGCTGGCGGGCGTTGCCGCCTCGGCGGCGCCCAGCGGCTCGGCAGGCAGGTCGAGCACCGTGGTCAGCGTGGGAACGAACCGGGGCGGCGTGCGCAGCGTGCTGGCCATCAGGAGGCGCTCCTTGCAAAGTCGTGCGGCTGGATCGAATAGCCCCGGTCGGCATAGTGGCGCCAGCGCGAGCGGCCGATCTGCCGATCGTCGGCCTCGTTGCTCACGATGTCGACCAGGCGCTCGAAGCGCTCGAAGCCGACGGGCACCGTGGGCCCGAGATTGACCAGCATCTCGCGGTGCGCGAGCCCCGCGGCGTCCGCGCCCTCGGCGCAAAGAATGACCGGCGAGCGCGCCACCAGGTGGGGCTGCGCATCGCCGCGGCAATGCGCGATGAAGTCGCAGGGCGAGAGCTGCCAGAGCGCCGCATCGACCGCCTCCAGCATCTGCGGCTCGCCCACCACGACCACCCGCAAGCCGCGCACGCTCACGGCCTTGCGCACCAGCCGGCAGGCGTAGTTCGCCTTGTCCGGCAGATTGAAGTGAAAGCCGATTTCCGTCACTGCGCGGACCGGGCCTTGCGCGCGGCCGCGCCGGGCTCCCTGCGCGCCGCCTTCTTGGGCGATACCGCCTGGGCCGCGCCGCTGCGCGCGCGTTCCATCAGATAGGAGACCAGCAGGCCCACCGGCCGGCCGGTCGAGCCCTTGGCCGCCCCGCTCTTCCAGGCCGTGCCTGCGATGTCCAGGTGGGCCCAGGTGAAATCGCCGGCAAAGCGCTGCAGGAACTTGGCCGCGGTGATGGCGCCGCCGGCTCGGCCGGCCACGTTGGCGACGTCGGCAAAGTTGCTCTTCAGGCCTTCGGCGTATTCGTCGTCCAGCGGCAGCCGCCAGCAGCGGTCCTGCGACTGCTCGCCGGCCGCCTGGAGCGCCTCGGCCAGCGAATCGTCGCTGGTGAACAGGCCGCTGCGCACGCCGCCCAGCGCCACCACGCAGGCGCCGGTGAGCGTGGCGATGTCGATCACGGCCGCGGGCTCGAAGCGCTTGGCATAGGTGAGCGCGTCGCACAGGATGAGGCGGCCTTCGGCATCGGTGTTGAGCACTTCGATGGTCTGGCCGCTCATGCTGGTCACCACGTCGCCGGGCTTGATCGCGCGGCCGTCGTTCATGTTCTCGCACGAGGGCACGAGGCCCACCACGTTGATGGCCGGCTGGATCTCGCCAAGCGCGCGGAAGGTGCCCAGCACGCTGGCCGCGCCGCACATGTCGAACTTCATTTCGTCCATTTCGGCCGCCGGCTTGAGCGAGACGCCCCCGGTGTCGAAGGTGATGCCCTTGCCGACCAGCACCACGGGCGCCTGGTCCTTGGGCCCGCCCTGGTAGCGCAGCACGATGAAACGCAGCGGTTCGGCCGAGCCCTGCGCCACGGCCGCGAACGAGCCCATGCCGAGTTTTTGCACTTCCTTGGGACCCAGCACCTCGCATTTGACGCGGGGCAGCTTGCCGAGCTCCTTGGCGGCCTCGGCCAGCAGCGTGGGCGTGCAGTAGTTGCCGGGGCGGTTGCCCCACTCCTTGGCGAGCTCGATGCCGGCGACGGTGGCACGGGCTTCGCCGAAGGCCGTGCCCACCGCTGCCGCGTCGGCCACGCCGAGCGTCAGGTGGCGGATGGTGCGCCCGTTCTCGCCGTTCGAGGCCTTGGCCTTGGTGGTGGTGTAGACGTAGCTGGCGTCGGCGGCGGCGGCCACCGCGCTGCCCACGGCAGCGCCGTCGGCCTCTTGCGCGAAGGCCATGACCACCCGCTTGGGCCCGTAGGCCTTGGCCGCATTGACCGCCGCAATGACGCCGCTGCGCACCGAGGCGGGCTTGCCGTCGCCGATGGCGGCCAGCACCACGCGCGAGGCCACCACCTCGTCGGGGTGGTAGAGCGCGAGCAGCTTGCCGGCCTTGTCGGGCAGGTCGCCGGCCTTGCGGGCGCTGGCGATCAGCGCGGACAGGGGGTCCTTGGCCGTGATGGGCGCGCTGCCGACGAGCACGATCAGCAGGTCGGATTTTTCGGCCGCGGCGCGGGCGACGGTGAGGGTCTTGAGCTGAAAGTCCATAATCCTTTTTTTCCTCGAACGATGTTATTCCATTCTTCCCTACGCAAGGAGCTGTCGCGCAGCTTCGGAGCGACCCTCGTGGTCCTGGTCACCATCGTGATGACCATGATGCTCATCCGCACGCTCGGGCTCGCCTCCAAGGGCAGCGTGAACCCGTCCGAAGTGTTCCTCGTGATGGCGTACACGGTGCTCGGCTACATGCCGACCATCCTGAGCCTGAGCCTGTTCATCGCCATTGTCGGCACCTTGTCGCGCATGTACCGCGACAGCGAGATGGTGATCTGGTTTTCCAGCGGACGGGGCCTGGCCGATTTCGTCGAGCCGCTGTTCCGCTTCGCCTGGCCGGTGCTGGTGCTGATCGCGGTGATGGCGCTGCTGGGCTGGCCGTGGGCCAACTCGCAGACCATCGGCATGCGGGCGCAATATGAAGGGCGCAGCGACATCGAGCGGGTCACGCCGGGCGAATTCCGCGAATCGTCCGGGCGCATGCGGGTCTTCTTCATCGACAAGGACACGCCGGATGGCGCCACGGCCACCAACGTGTTCATCTGGGCGGTCGAGCGCGGCCTGCAGATCACCACCTCGGCGCGCAGCGGACGCATCGAGAACGTCGGCAACAACCGCTTCCTGATGCTGAGCAACGGGCAGCGGCTGGAGCGGCCGCTGCTGCCCACCGCGGGGCTCAAGATCAGCGAATTCGAGACCTATGGCACCCGGGCCGGCGGCACCTCCGACTTCTCCGCCGACAACACGCCGGCGCGCGCCAAGCCCACGCTCCAGCTGCTGCGCGAGCCCGGCGACGCCAGCCACGGCGAACTGGCCTGGCGCATCGGCATGCTGCTGGCGGCCATCAATTTCGTGCTGCTGGCGCTGACGGTGTCGAGCGTCAACCCGCGCGTGGGGCGAAGCGGCAACCTGCTGTTCGCGCTGTTCGCCTTCGTCGTCTACTACAACATGCTCAACCTGGGCCAGAGCTGGATCAGCTCCGGGCGCTTCAGCATGGGCTCGTTCATGCTGCTGCTGCACGGCGGCGTCCTGCTGATCGGCGTGGCATGGCTGCTCCTGCGCAACAACAACTGGGGCCGCAGGCGCAGGACCGAGCACGTCATGGCCGGCGGCCTGCCGCCTTCGCCGCCCTCGAAAATCGACCCGACCTCGTGAAAACAATCCGACGCCTGATCTATGTCGAGGCACTGAAGGCCGTGGCTTTCGTGACCCTCGGCTTCCTGAGCTTGTTCTTCTTCTTCGACTTCGTCGACGAGCTGCAGTCGATCGGCCGGCCCGAAAGCCTTGCCTACGGCCCTGCGCAGGCACTGATCTACGTGACCCTGCTGATTCCGAGCCACCTTTACGAACTGCTCCCGATCACGGTGCTGATCGGCTGCATCTTCGTGATGGCGCGCCTTGCGCAAAGCTCGGAATACACCATTCTTCGCACCAGCGGCCTGGGGCCGTGGCGCGCGCTGCGCACGCTGCTGCTGCTGGGCGTGGGCTTCGTCTTCCTGACCTTTGCCATCGGCGACTACATCGCGCCGGCGTCCGAGCGCACCGGCCAGCTGCTCAAGTCGCGCTACCAGGGCTCCTACTCGCTGGTCGGCAACACGGGCGCATGGCTCAAGGAAAAGCGCGAGAACGTGTCCTATGCCGTCAACGTGCTGTCCATCGCGCGCGACGGTTCGCTCAAGAATGCGCGCATCTTCGAGTTCGACGCCAACGGCTATGTGCGCAAGCAGCTCGTCGCGTCCTCGGCACGCATCTTCGACGACCACTGGCAGCTGTCGGACGTCGAACTGCAGGACTACGAAACGCGCATCTCGGCAGAAAAGGCCCGTATCGTGACCACCAAGGTGCCGCAGCTCGACTGGCCGACCACGCTGACCAGCGAAATGGTGTCGGTGGCGCTGCTGCGGCCCGACCGAATGGGCACGCTGGACTTGTTCGACTACATCCGGCACCTGGAGGCCAACGGCCAGACCGCGCAGCGCTACGAGATCCAGTTCTGGCGCAAGGTCTTCTACCCGCTCTCATGCCTGGTGATGGTGGTGCTCGCCCTGCCCTTCGCCTACCTGCACTTCCGCCAGGCCGGCATCACCACCTATGTGTTCGGCGGCGTGATGATCGGCATCAGCTTCTTCCTGCTGAACAACGTCTTCGGCTATCTCGGCAACCTGAGCAACTGGTCGCCATGGCTCACGGCGGCGGCGCCCGGGCTCATCTATTCGGTGATGTCGCTGGCTGCCTTCAGCTGGCTGGTGCTTCGAAGGTAGCGAAGATGGCCACGGGGAATGCAAGGGGCATCGTGCTGCTGGCCCATGGTTCGCGCGACGAGCGCTGGCGCGAGCCCATCGAGGCGGTGGCCGCACGCGTGACGGCGCTCGACCCGCAGGCCCGCGTGGCCTGCGCCTACATGGAGCTTGCGGCGCCCGACCTGCGCACCGCGGCCGCGGCCCTGATTGCCAGCGGCGCCAGGAGACTTCGGGTGGTTCCGCTCTTCCTCGGCATGGGCAAGCATGCCCGCGAAGACCTGCCGCTTCAGGTGGATGCGCTGCGCCAGGCCTGGCCGCAGGTCGACTTCCAGCTGGCCGGCATCGTTGGCGAAGAGCCCGAGCTGGTCGATCTGCTGGCCAGAATTGCAAGCAAATCTTGAACTTGCAGCAATTTCCATAGACTCCGAAGGCATAATGAATTCCGCAATAAGACGGAATTTGATATGAATCTGCACCAGTTCAAGTTTGTTCAGGAAGCCGTGCGGCGCAACCTGAACCTGACGGAGGCGGCGAAGGCGCTGCACACCTCGCAGCCGGGCGTGTCCAAGGCGATCATCGAGCTCGAGGAAGAGCTCGGCGTCGAGATCTTCGCGCGCCATGGCAAGCGCCTGAAGCGGGTCACCGAGCCGGGCCAGCACGTGATCGCGAGCATCGAATTGATCATGCGCGAAGTCGGCAACCTCAAGCGCATCGGCGAGCAGTTCAGCGCGCAGGACAGCGGCACGCTCTCGATCGCCACCACCCACACCCAGGCGCGCTACGTGCTGCCGGTGCCGGTGGCCAAGCTGCGCGAGGCTTATCCCAAGGTCAACGTGAGCCTGCACCAGGGCTCGCCCGACCAGGTGGCACGCATGGTGATCGACGAGATCGCCGAAGTGGGCATCGCCACCGAGTCGCTCTCGGACTACACCGAGCTCGTGACCCTGCCCTGCTACGAATGGCAGCACGTGCTGGTGCTGCCCAAGGACCATCCGCTGACGGCCAAGGAGCGCATCTCGCTGGAAGACCTGGCGCACGAGCCCATCATCACCTACCACCCGTCGTTCACCGGCCGCACGCGCATCGACCATGCCTTTGCGCAGAAGAAGCTCACGCCGCGCATCGCGCTCGAAGCGATCGACTCCGACGTGATCAAGACCTACGTGCGCCTGGGCCTTGGCGTGGGCATCGTGGCCGAGATGGCGGTGCGCGACGAATCGAACGCCGATCTCGTGGTGCGCCCCATGGGCCATGTGTTCGGCCAGAACATCGCGCGCGTGGCTTTCAAGCGCAGCGCCTACCTGCGCAACTTCGTCTTCAAGTTTGCCGAACTGCTGTCCGACCGTCTCGACCGCAATCTGATTGCCAAGGCCCTGAGCGGCCACCAGCAAGACTACGAACTTTGATCCAGACCCCGATTCCGAATCCGATTCCGAGCACCACCATGAGCGCCCTTTCCTCCTCCCCCCGCACCCCGGAGATCGCCACCAAGCTGCCCGCCGTGGGCACCACCATCTTCACCGTGATGTCCGCGCTCGCGGCAGAGAAGAACGCGGTGAACCTCGGCCAGGGCTTCCCCGATTTCAATTGCGACCCGAAGCTGCTCGAAGACGTCACGGCCGCCATGGCCGCGGGCCACAACCAGTACCCGCCGATGCCCGGCATCCCGGCATTGCGCGAGGCCATCGCGCGCAAGATCTCTGCGCTCTATGGCCACGACTACAGCGCCGCCGAGGAGATCACCGTCACCGCCGGCGCCACGCAGGCGATCATCACCGCCATTCTTGCGGTGGTGCGCGCGGGCGACGAGGTGATCGTCCTGGAGCCCTGCTACGACAGCTATGTGCCCAACATCGAGCTGGCCGGCGGCCGCGTGGTGCGCGTGCCGCTGGTGCCCGGCACCTTCCGCCCCGACTTCGACAAGATCGCCGCGGCGCTCACCCCGCGCACGCGGGCGATCATCGTCAACACGCCGCACAACCCGAGCGCCACGGTCTGGACCGCCGCCGAGATGCGCAAGCTCGAGGAGCTGCTGGCACCGACCGACGTCCTCGTGATTGCCGACGAGGTCTACGAGCACATGGTCTACGACGGTGCGCAGCATGAAAGCGTGGCGCGCTTCCCGGGCCTGGCGGCGCGCAGCTTCATCGTGAGCAGCTTCGGCAAGACCTACCACGTCACCGGCTGGAAGGTCGGCTTCGTGGCCGCGCCCGCGCCGCTGATGGCCGAGTTCCGCAAGGTGCACCAGTTCAACGTGTTCACCGTCAACACGCCGATGCAGCATGCGCTCGCGCAGTACATGGCCGAGCCGGGGCCCTACCTCGAGCTGCCCGCCTTCTACCAGCGCAAGCGCGACCTGTTCGCAGCCGGCCTGGCGCAGAAGACCCGCTTCAGGCTGCTGCGCAGCGAGGGCAGCTATTTCCAGTGCGTCGACATCTCGGCGGTCAGCGACCTGTCCGAAGCCGAGTTCTGCCTGTGGCTCACGCGCGAGATCGGCGTGGCGGCGATTCCGCTGTCGGCCTTCTACGGCAACGGCTTCGACCAGCGCGTGGTCCGCTTCTGCTTCGCCAAGAAGGACGAGACGCTGCTCGCGGCGCTGGATCGGCTCGCACGGCTTTGACCCGGCTCGCGCGGCTTGAATGCCGACGGCCCCGGTAGGAAAGCCCTGACCGCCGAAGAAGCGGCTATCCGGCGCGGGCCCGGTCTCCTGGCACCGAGCATGAATGCTCGTAACAACAAGGTCCAGGAGAAACGCATGTCCCTCTCGTTCATTCTGCTGATCATCCTGATATTGCTTCTGATCGGTGCGCTGCCGAGCTGGGGCTACAGCCGGAGCTGGGGCTACTGGCCCAGCGGCGGGCTGGGCCTGGTCGTGCTGATCGTCATCATCCTGGTGCTCATGGGCCGCATATGACGCTGCCCGGCCCCTCGTGCACCTGAAAGGAGCCCGCGAGAAGCGGGCTTCTTTTTTGCCGGCCGCCGATCAGGCCTGCAGCTGGGCCCAGGCCTTGTCCAGCCGCTTGATGCTGACCGGCTGCGGCGTGCGCAGCTCCTGCGCGAAGAAGCTCACGCGCAGCTCCTCGAGCAGCCAGCGGAACTCCAGCATGCGCTCGTCCACCACGCCCTTGCGCTCGGCCACCAGCCGCCAGTAGCGCTGCTCCTGCGGCCGCAGCTCGGCCAGCTTAGCGGCATCGCGCGCGGGGTCGCTGCGCAGCTTGTCGAGCCGCAGCACGATGGCCTTGAGATAGCGCGCGAAATGCTGCAGCTGCGTCCACGGCGCGTCCGCGATGAAGCGCTTGCCGACCAGGCGCTGCAGCTGCTGCGCGGCGTCCTGCACGGCCTCGGGCTGGATCTTCGTGTCCTTGATCTTGCGCGCGGCGGCCGCGTATTCGGCCAGGATGGCCGAGGCCAGCCGCGCCACCTCGTTGGCGATCAGCGTGAGCCGGCCGCGGCCCTCTTCGAGGCGGCGCTTGAAGGCGAACTCGTCGGTCGGCAGCGGCTCCTGCAGGAAGGCCCGGTCGATCGCCACGTCGATGATCTGCGTGCGCAGCTCCTCCGAGGTACCCAGCGGCATGTAGGCCACAGCCATCTTCTGCAGGTCGGGGATGTTCTTCTCGAGGTACTTGAGCGCATCCTTCAGCTGCAGCGCGAACAGGCGGCGCAGCCCGGCGCGGTGCTTGGCGGCCGCCACGGCGGGCTCGTCGAACACCTCGATGGTGACGGCATCGCCCTCGTCGCGCAGCGCCGGAAACCCGATCAGCGACTGCGATCCGCGCCGCACTTCCATCAGCTCGGGCAGTTCGCCGAAGCTCCAGTTGGTGTAGCGCTGGCCGGCAGGCAGGCTGGGCGCGGCGGGGACTGGTGCAGCGGCATTGCCCTTGGCCTGCCCGCGCCCCTCGGCAGCGTCGGCCGGCTTGCGGTCCGCCGACGCCTTGACGTTGAGGCCGGCCAGCGCCTGGAAAGCGCCGCGCGCCTGCGCGCCCAGTTCCGCCTTGAGCGCGCCCAGGTTGCGCCCCATGCCAAGCTGGCGACCGTGCTCGTCCACGATGCGCAGGTTCATGAACAGGTGCGGCGGCAGCATGTCGAGCTTGAAGTCGGCGCGCTTGACGTCGATGCTGGTCGCGTCGCGCACGCGCTTGAGCAGCACGTCGGTCAGCGAGCCATGGCCGAACACTTCGGGCGCCGAGAGTTCTTCCGCCAGCCTGGCCGCCGACTCGGGCAGCGGCACCAGCCGCGAGCGCGGCCGCTGCGGCAGGCTCTTGAGCAGCGCCTGGATCTTGTCCTTGAGCATGCCGGTCACCAGCCATTCGCAGCGCTCTTCGCTCACCTGGTTGAGCACGAAGAGCGGCACGCTGACCGTGAGGCCGTCCTTGGCGTCGCCAGGCGCGTGCAGGTAGCTTGCAGCGCAGTCGACGCCGCCCAGCCGCAGCGTGGGCGGAAAGGACTGCGTGGTGATGCCCGCGGCCTGATGGCGCATCAGCTCCTCGCGCGTGAGGAAGAGCAGGCGCGGCTGCTCCCTGGAGGCATGGCGGTACCAGTTCTCGAAGCTGATGCCGCCGGCCACGTCGGCGGGCAGCTGCGCATCGTAGAAGGCGAAGATCAGCTCGTCGTCGACCAGCACATCCTGCCGGCGCGCCTTGTGCTCCAGCCCTTCGACCTCGCGCACCAGCTTGCGGTTGGCCGCGAGGAACGGAAACTTGCTCTCCCACTGCCCGCCGACCAGCGCTTCGCGGATGAAGATCTCGCGCGCCGCCACCGGGTCCACCTTCGTGAAGTCGACGCGGCGCCCGCTGTACACCACGAGGCCGTAGAGCGTTGCGCGCTCCAGCGCCGAAACCTGCGCGCCCTTCTTCTCCCAATGCGGATCGAGCAGCTGCTTCTTCAGCAGGTGGCCGGCCACCTGTTCGAGCCACTGCGGCTCGATGTTGGCGATGCCGCGGCCGAAGAGCCGCGTGGTCTCGACCAGCTCGGCCGCGACGATCCAGCGGCCGGGCTTCTTCTTCAGGTGCGCGCCCGGATGCTTGTAGAACTTGATGCCGCGCGCCCCCAGGTAGGCCTCGTCGTCTTCCAGCTTCCAGCCGACGTTGCCGAGCAGGCCCGCGAGCATCGACAGGTGCAGCGGCTCGTAGCCGGCCGGCTCGGCGTTGATGCGCCACTTGTGCTCGGTGACCACCGTGAGCAGCTGCGAGTGGATGTCGCGCCATTCGCGCACGCGGCGGATGTTGATGAAGTTCTGGCGCAGCAGCTGCTCGTACTGCCTGTTGCTGAGCTTGTGGGTGTCTCCATGGCCGCCGCGCGCATCGGCGATCCATTTCCACAGCCGCAGGTAGCCGCTGAACTCGCTCTTCTCGTCGTCGAACTTGGAATGCGCCTGGTCGGCCTGCTGCTGCGCGTCCATCGGCCGGTCACGCACGTCCTGCACGCTGAGCGCCGACGCGATGACCAGCACCTCTTCGAGCGCGCCGCGCGTGCGGGCTTCAAGAATCATCCGGCCCACGCGCGGATCGAGCGGCAGCCTGGCGAGCTCGGTGCCCGTGGCCGTGAGTTCGTTGGCGTCGTCGACCGCGCCGAGCTCGTTGAGCAGCTGGTAGCCGTCGGCAATCGCGCGCGGCGAAGGCGCCTCGAGAAACGGAAAGCGCGCCACGTCGCCCAGCCGCAGCGACTTCATGCGCAGGATCACGCCCGCGAGAGACGAGCGCAGGATTTCCGGGTCGGTGAAGCGCGGCCGGCCTTCGAAATCCTTCTCGTCGTAGAGCCGGATGCAGATGCCATTGGCCACGCGGCCGCAGCGGCCCGCGCGCTGGTTGGCCGCTGCCTGGCTGATCGGCTCGACCAGCAGCTGCTCGACCTTGCTGCGGAAGCTGTAGCGCTTCACGCGCGCGGTGCCGGTGTCGATCACGTAGCGGATGCCCGGCACGGTGAGCGAGGTTTCCGCCACGTTGGTGGCCAGCACGATGCGCCGGCCCGAATGGCTGTCGAAGATGCGGTCCTGCTCGGGGCCCGACAGCCGCGCGAACAGCGGCAGCACCTCGGCGTTGCGCAGCAGCGGCTGGTGGCTCAGGTGGCGGCGCAGGTGGTCGGCGGCCTCGCGGATCTCGCGCTCGCCGGGCAGGAAGACCAGGATGTCGCCGGCGTTGTGCGGATCGCGCCAGAGCTCGTCGACGCCGTCGGCAATGGCGTCGTTCAGGTCGTGCTCGCGCGACTCCTCGAAGGGCCGGTAGCGCTGCTCGACCGGGAAGGTGCGCCCGGACACCATGATCGTCGGCGCCGGGCCTTTCGCCGAGGCGAAATGCTGCGCGAAGCGTTCGGCGTCGATGGTGGCCGAGGTCACGATCACCTTCAGGTCGGGCCGGCGCGGAAGGATCTCGCGCAGGTAGCCGAGCAGGAAGTCGATGTTCAGCGAGCGCTCGTGCGCCTCGTCGATGATCAGCGTGTCGTAGGCCTTGAGCAGCGGATCGGTCTGCGTCTCGGCCAGCAGGATGCCGTCGGTCATGAGCTTGACCGACGCGTCGCGGCTCAGCCGGTCCTGGAAGCGCACCTTGAAACCGACCACGTCGCCCAGCGGCGTCTTCAGCTCTTCGGCGATGCGCTTGGCCACCGAGCTGGCGGCAATGCGCCGCGGCTGCGTGTGGCCGATGAGCCGGCCCTGGCCCGGCGGCGCATTGAGCTTGCCGCGGCCGAGCGCCAGCGCGATCTTCGGCAACTGGGTGGTCTTGCCCGAGCCTGTTTCGCCGCAGACGATCACCACCTGGTGCGCCGCGATGGCGGCCATGATTTCATCGCGCCGGCCGGAGACCGGAAGCGATTCGGGAAAGTCGATGCGCAAGGGGGCGGAAGGTGTCGTGGTCGTCAAGGGGAAGGCTGTTCGGGAAGGCGCGGCAGGCAAACCGCACATTATCGGCGCGCGCCGCGGCTGTTGCACGCCTTGCGGCGCCGCCCGGCCGCTGCGGGCGATAGGCCGCCCCGCGCGAACCGCCCTCCAAGAATGCACAATCACGCTCCATGTCCACCGTTTTCAACTTCACCTTCGTGCCCTGGTTCCGCTCGGTCGCGCCCTACATCCACACGCACCGCGGCAAGACCTTCGTGGTCGCGCTGGCAGGCGAGGCGATCGCGGCGGGCAAGCTGCAGAACATTGCGCAGGACCTTGCGCTGATCCAGAGCATGGGCGTCAAGATCGTGCTGGTGCACGGCTTCCGCCCGCAGGTCAACGAGCAGCTCGCGGCCAAGGGGCACGAGGCGCGCTACTCGCACGGCATCCGCATCACCGACGAGGTGGCGCTGGATTCGGCGCAGGAAGCCGCCGGCCAGCTGCGCTACGAGATCGAGGCCGCCTTCAGCCAGGGCCTGCCGAACACGCCAATGGCCGGATCGACGGTGCGCGTGATCTCGGGCAACTTCATCACCGCGCGCCCCGTCGGGGTGGTCGACGGCGTGGACTTCAAGCATTCGGGCCTGGTGCGCAAGGTCGACGCCGTGGGCATCCGCCGCACGCTCGACTTCGGCGCCATGGTGCTGATGTCGCCCTTCGGCTTCTCGCCCACGGGCGAGGCCTTCAACCTGACGATGGAAGAAGTCGCCACCAGCGTGGCCATCTCCATCCAGGCCGACAAGCTGATCTTCCTGACCGAGATCCCTGGCATCCGCATCGACAGTGAATTGCCCGAGAGCGAAGACAACCCCATCGACACCGAGCTGCCGCTCGCCGCGGCCGAGAAGCTGCTGGCCTCGCTGCCGCCGCCGCAAAAGCCCACCGACACCGCCTTCTACCTGCAGCACTGCGTGAAGGCCTGCAAGGGCGGCGTGGAGCGCAACCACATCCTGCCCTTTGCGCTGGACGGCGCGCTGCTGCTCGAGGTGTACGTGCACGACGGCGTCGGCACCATGGTGATCGACGAGAAGCTCGAGAGCCTGCGCGAAGCCACGGTCGACGACATCGGCGGCATCCTGCAGCTGATCGAGCCCTTCGAGCGCGACGGCACGCTGGTCAAGCGCGACCGCACCGAGATCGAGCGCGACGTGGGCCACTACACGGTCATCGAACACGACGGCGTGATCTTCGGCTGCGCGGCGCTCTACCCCTACCCCGAGGCCAAGACCGCCGAGATGGCCGCGCTCACCGTCTCGCCCCAGTCGCAGTCGCAGGGCGACGGCGAACGCATCCTCAAGCGCATCGAGCACCGCGCCAAGGCCATGGGCCTGGAAAGCATCTTCGTGCTCACCACGCGCACCATGCACTGGTTCCTCAAGCGCGGCTTTCAGCAGGTCAACCCCGACTGGCTGCCCGAAGCCCGCAAGCGCAAGTACAACTGGGACCGCAAGAGCCAGGTGCTGGTCAAGAAAATCTGAAGCTGGAAGAAGGACGCCCCGCCGCCATGACGCTCGCCACCGCCCTGCTGTTCACCCTGGTCGCCTTCACCGCCATCGCCACGCCCGGCCCCACGGTGCTGCTGGCGCTGAGCAACGGCTCCCGCCACGGCGTGCGCCGGGCGCTGCCGGGCATGCTCGGCGCGGTGCTGTCGGACTTCGTGCTGGTGGGCGCCGTCGCGCTTGGCCTGGGTGCGCTGCTCGCGGCGTCGGAGTTCTGGTTCTCGATGCTCAAGTGGGTGGGCGCCGCCTACCTGGCCTGGCTCGGGCTGCGCATGCTGCGCTCCAAGGGCGGCTTCAAGCTGCCGGATGCGGACGCGGCCGCCACGGTGACGGCGGGCGAAAGCCGGCGCATCTTCTTCAAGTCCTTCCTGGTGGCGGTGACCAACCCCAAGGGCTACATCTTCTGCTCGGCGCTCCTGCCGCAGTTCATCGATCCGGCGGCTGCGCAGGCGCCGCAGTACCTGATCATTGCCTTGATCTTCGCGGGCCTCGACACGCTGGTGATGCTGGCCTACGCCTTCGTCGGCGCCCGCGCGATCCGGGTGCTGACGGCATCGGCAACGCGCTGGATCGACCGCGCCTGCGGCGGCATGCTGCTGGCACTGGCGGGCTCGCTCGCCTTCTACCGGCGCAGCGCGGCCTGACGCCTGCCAGCCGTCATGGCTGCCAGTAGCCGCTTCGGCAGGAACGGTAACACCTGTCACCGATAATCCCGGGCATGAATCCCCTGCTTTCCCGGTTGCAACCCTATCCCTTCGAGCGGCTGAAGCAACTGTTCGCGGGCGTCACGCCCAACCCCGAGTTCCCGGCCATCAGCCTGGGCATCGGCGAACCCAAGCACGCCACGCCAGGCTTCATCAAGGACGCTTTGAGCGCCAGCCTCGGCGCGCTGGCCGCCTACCCCGCGACCGCGGGCGACCTGACCCTGCGCACCGCCTTCACCGACTGGCTGAAAACCCGCTACAGCCTCACCCTCGACCCGGCCACGCAGGTGCTGCCTGTCAACGGTTCGCGGGAAGCCCTGTTCTCGCTGGCGCAGACCGTGGTCGACCCCACCGCCTCGCCGCAGCCGGTGGTGATGTCGCCCAATCCGTTCTATCAGATCTACGAGGGCGCGGCCCTGCTTTCGGGCGCCGAGCCGTACTACGTGGCCAGCGTGCCCGCGCGCAATTTCGCCGTGGCCTGGGACAGCGTGCCCGAGGCCGTCTGGGCCCGCACGCAGTTGGTGTTCGTCTGCTCGCCGGGCAACCCGACGGGTGCGGTGATGTCGCTGGACGAATGGAAAAGGCTCTTCGACCTGTCGGACCGCCACGGCTTCGTGATTGCCGCCGACGAGTGCTACAGCGAGATCTATTTCCGCGACGAGCCCCCGCTCAGCGGACTCGAGGCCTCGGTGAAGCTCGGGCGGCCCGATTTCCGGAACCTGATTGCGCTGACCTCGCTGTCCAAGCGCAGCAACGTGCCCGGCCTGCGCAGCGGCTTCGTGGCGGGCGACGCGGCCATCATCAAGAAGTTCCTGCTCTACCGCACCTACCACGGCAGCGCCATGAGCGGCGCCGTGGCCGCAGCCAGCATCGCGGCCTGGGGCGACGAGTCCCATGTGGTGGACAACCGCGCCCAGTACCGCGCCAAGTTCGCGGCCGTCACGCCGCTGCTCGAACCCGTGCTCGACGTGCGCCTGCCCGACGCCAGTTTCTATCTCTGGGCCGGCATTCCCCAAGTGTGGGCTGGCGACGACGAAGCCTTCGCCCGCGCGCTCTACGCTCAATACAATGTGACGGTTCTGCCGGGGAGCTATCTGGCGCGAGAGACCGCCCACGGCGCCAACCCAGGCCGCGGCCGCATCCGCATGGCACTGGTCGCCGAAACAGCCGAATGCGTGGAGGCCGCCCAGCGCATCGTCCGCTTCTGCAAGGACGCCCGCCGCTGACCCGCTTTTCCGCCCGCACCCATTTTTCACACGAGACTTTCTCCATGACCCAGCAACTGCAACAAATCATCGACGCCGCGTGGGAAGACCGCGCCAACATCTCGTCCAGCGCCGCCACTGCCGAGGTGCGCGATGCCGTCGAGCACGTGATTTCCGAGCTCAACAACGGCAAGCTGCGCGTTGCCACGCGCGAAAGCGTGGGCCAGTGGACCGTGCACCAGTGGATCAAGAAGGCCGTGCTGCTGTCGTTCCGCCTGAAGGACAACGAGCAGATGCAGGCCGGCTCGCTGGGCTTCTACGACAAGGTGCCCACCAAGTTCTCGCACCTGTCGGCAAACGAGCTGAAGGAATCGGGCGTTCGCATCGTGCCGCCGGCCGTGGCCCGCCGCGGCAGCTACATCGCCAAGGGCGCGATCCTGATGCCTTCCTACGTGAACATCGGCGCCTACGTGGGCGAAGGCACCATGGTCGACACCTGGGCCACCGTGGGTTCCTGCGCGCAGATCGGTGCCAACGTGCACCTGTCGGGCGGCGTCGGCATCGGCGGCGTGCTGGAGCCGCTGCAAGCCGGCCCGACCATCATCGAGGACAACTGCTTCATCGGCGCGCGCTCCGAAGTGGTCGAGGGCGTGGTGATCGAGGAAAACTCGGTGCTCGGCATGGGGGTGTACATCGGCCAGAGCACCCCGATCTTCAACCGCGACACCGGAGAGACGTCCTTCGGCCGCGTGCCGTCCGGCAGCGTCGTGATCAGCGGCAACCTGCCCAAGAAGACCAAGTCGGGCCAGGAATACAGCACCTACGCAGCAATCATCGTCAAGACGGTCGATGCGCAAACGCGTTCCAAGACCAGCCTGAACGACCTGCTGCGCGACTGATCGAGAAAACAACAGCACCCGAGGAGAGAGACCGATGAACATGATGGAGCGGATTCTTCGTTTGATGGCCGAGCGCAAGGCCTCCGACATCTACCTCTCGGCGCACTCCCCGGTGCTGATCCGCCTCAACGGCACCTGCGTGCCGATCAACGCCCAGGTGCTGCCGGCCAACGCGCCGCTCGCGCTGCTGGCCGAGGTGGTGCCCGAAGCCCGCATCCAGGAGCTGGAGCGAACCGGCGAACTCAACATGGCCGTGATGCTCGAGGGCGCCGGCAACTACCGCATCAGCGCCATGCGCCAGCGCGGCAGCTATGCGGTGGTGGTGCGGCACATCGCCTCGACCATTCCGAGCTTTGCCGACCTGAACCTACCCGACATCCTCAAGACGCTCATCATGGAGAAGCGCGGGCTGATCCTGATGGTGGGCGCGACCGGCGCCGGCAAGACCACCACGCTGGCCTCGATGCTCGACTACCGCAACGAGCACGCCACGGGCCACATCCTCACGGTGGAAGAACCCATCGAGTTCACCTACACCAACAAGAAGTCGCTGGTGAACCAGCGCGACGTGGGCAGCGACACCGAGTCGCTGCAGGTTGCGCTCAAGAATGCGCTGCGCCAGGCGCCCGACGTGATCCAGATCGGCGAGATCCGCGACCGCGAAACCATGACGGCTGCCATTGCCTACGCGCAGTCGGGCCACCTGTGCGTGGCCACGCTGCATGCCAACAACAGCTACCGCGCGCTCAACCGCATCCTGAGCTTCTTCCCGGTCGAGGTGCGCCCCACGCTGCTGGGCGACCTGGGCTCGGCGCTGCGCGCCATCGTGTCGCAGCGGCTGCTGCGCACGCCCACCGGCGGCCGCGTGCCGGCGCTCGAGGTCATGCTCAACACGGCCCTGGTGGCCGAACTGATCGAAAAGGGCGACTTCTCCGCCGTCAAGGAGGCCATGGAGCAATCGATGGCCGAAGGCTCGCAGACCTTCGAGGAAGACATTGCCCGCCTCATCACCGAAGAGCGCGTGACGCGCGAGGAAGGCCTGGCCCAGGCCGACTCGCCCACCAACCTGATGTGGCGGCTGCAGAACCGCGCCGCGCCCAAGCAGAAGACCGAAGACCGCAACCTGACGGACCAGGTCGACGAACCCACCTTCACCGACATCACGCTCGACGTGAAGTTCTGAACCCAGCCTTTCCCCGATGTCCCGTACCCTCCAGCTCGCCGAACAACTCATCTCGCGCCCCTCGGTCACCCCCGACGATGCGGGCTGCCAACAGATCCTCGGCGAACGGCTGGCACGGCTGGGCTTCACGCTCGAAACCATCGAAAGCGGCCCGGCCGATTTTCGCGTGACCAACCTGTGGGCGGTGCGCCGTCCGGCCGGCACCGCGCCGACAAAGACGCTGGTGTTCGCAGGCCACACCGACGTGGTGCCCACGGGGCCGGTCGAGCAGTGGACCAGCCATCCGTTCACGCCCACCCACCGCGGCGGCAAGCTCTATGGCCGCGGCGCATGCGACATGAAGACATCGGTCGCGGCCTTCGTTGTCTCCATCGAGGAATTCCTTGCGGCCACGCCCGATCCCAGGCTCACGCTCGCGCTCCTGCTCACCAGCGACGAGGAAGGCCCGGGCGTCGATGGCACGGTCATCGTCTGCAACGCGCTGGCCGCGCGCGGCGAAACCATCGACTACTGCATCGTCGGCGAGCCCACGGCCGTCGAGCGCTGCGGCGACATGATCAAGAACGGCCGCCGCGGCACCATGAGCGGCAAGCTCACGGTCCACGGCGTGCAGGGCCACATCGCCTATCCGCACCTCGCAAAGAACCCGGTGCATGCCGTGGCGCCCGCGCTGGCGGAACTGGTGGCCATCAACGCCGCGGGCGGCTGGGACGCGGGCAATGCCTACTTCCAGCCCACCAGCTGGCAGATCAGCAACTTTCACGCGGGCACCGGTGCAAGCAACGTGATTCCGGGCAGCGCGGTCATCGACTTCAATTTCCGCTTCTCGACCGAATCGACGCCCGAGTCGCTGCAAAAGCGCGTGCATGCGGTGCTCGATGCGCACGGCGTGGACTGCACGCTCGCCTGGACCATCGGCGGCCTGCCCTTCCTCACGACGCCGGGCGAACTCGTCAGCGCGGTGCAGGCGGCCATTGCCGACGAAACCGGCATCGCCACCGAGCTCTCGACCAGCGGCGGCACCAGCGATGCGCGCTTCATCGCCAAGATCTGCAAGCAGGTGGTCGAGCTCGGCCCGGTCAACGCCAGCATCCACAAGATCGACGAGCACATCGACGTGGCCGAGATCGAGACGCTGAAGAACATCTACAAGCGCACGCTGGAGCGCCTCGAAGCGTCGCTCGCCCGATGAGCACTGTCATCGAGCTGATCGAGGCCGGCGCCAGGCGGCTGGAAGAAGCCGGAGTCGCCTTCGGCCACGGCACCGCCAACGCCTTCGACGAAGCCGCCTGGCTGGTGCTCTGGCGCCTGAAGCTGCCGCTGGACGACATCGACGCGGTGGCCGACAAGGCCGTCTCGCCGGCCGATGCCGGCAAGGTCGCGGCGCTGCTCGATGAACGCATCGCCACGCGCAAGCCCGCTGCCTATCTCACCAAGGAGGCCTGGCTGCAGGGCGTGCCCTTCTACGTGGACGAGCGCGCCATCGTGCCGCGCAGCTTCATCGCCGAACTGATCGCCGACGGCAGCATCGACTACTGGCTCGGCGAGCACACGCAGCGCGTGCTCGACCTGTGCACGGGCAACGGCAGCCTGGCAGTGCTCGCGGCCATGACCTATCCGGACATCAGGGTCGATGCCGCCGACCTGTCGGCCGAGGCGCTCGAGGTGGCGGCCATCAACGTCACCCGGCACCAGCTCGATGCACGCATCCGGCTGGTCGAGTCCGACGGCCTCGCCAGGCTGCCCGGTCCCTACGACCTGGTGCTGTGCAATCCGCCCTACGTGAA
Source organism: Variovorax sp. 01N425 (assembly GCF_056399465.1). NCBI lineage: Bacteria > Pseudomonadati > Pseudomonadota > Betaproteobacteria > Burkholderiales > Comamonadaceae > Variovorax > Variovorax sp. 01N425. Next base: position 131,663 of record NZ_JBFTRJ010000015.1, read on the forward strand.
CAGCGCGAGCATGGCCGCCCTGCCCGCCGAATACCGCGCCGAGCCCGAACTGGCGCTGGCCGGCGGCACCGACGGCATGGACTTCGTTCGCCAGCTGTTCGCCGACGCGCCTTCGCGCATGAGCGAAGAGGCCGTGCTGGTGCTGGAAATCGGCAACGAGCGCGACTACTTCGAAGCCGCCTTCCCGCAGCTCGAAGTGGTGTGGCTGGAAACCTCCGCAGGCGAGGACCAGGTCCTGCTCGTGACCCGAGCCGCGCTGCTGGCTGGCGCCGGCGCGCGTTAGCTGCGCCCGCCCACGTCCCTTTCCGCCGCTTTTCCGCAGCCACGGCTGCGCCCCTCCTTTTCCGGGTGGTGTCCTCCCCATTTGCCCCTTCGCGCCAGGCCGCCACGGGCCGGGCGGGATAATCGCCCCTACGGTTCCTATTTCATGATTACTCTCAAAAACGTCATTCTTCGCCGCAGCGCCAAGGTTCTGCTCGACGGCGCCACCGTCACCATCAACCCCGGTGAGAAGGTCGGCCTCGTCGGGCGCAACGGCGCCGGCAAGTCGACCCTGTTCGCGCTCTTCAACGGCTCGCTGCACGAAGACGGCGGCGACTTCTACGTGCCCAAGCAGTGGCGCATGGCGCAGGTGGCGCAGGACATGCCCGAAACCGAGGAGTCGGCGACCGACTTCGTGGTCGGCGGCGACTCGCGGCTGACCGAGCTGCGCGCCACGCTGGCGGCCATCGAGGCCGCCTACGAAGCCAACCCCGACGACGCCGACATCGGCATGGAGCTGGCCCACGCCTACACCGACCTGGCCGACGCCGGCGAGCACGACGCCGTGCCGCGCGCGCAGGCGCTGGTGCTCGGGCTGGGCTTCAAGTCGCACGAGCTCGACGAGCCCGTCAACAGCTTTTCGGGCGGCTGGCGCATGCGTCTGCAGTTGGCCCGCGCGCTGATGTGCCCGAGCGACCTGCTGCTGCTCGACGAACCCACCAACCACCTGGACTTGGACGCACTGGTGTGGCTCGAAGCCTGGCTGCAGAAGTACGCCGGCACCATGATCGTCATCAGCCACGACCGCGAGTTCCTCGACGCCGTGACCGACGTCACGCTGCACATCGCCAACGCCCAGCTCACGCGCTACGGCGGCAACTACAGCAAGTTCGAGGACATGCGCGCGCTGCAGATGGAGCAGCAGCAGGTCGCCTTCTCCAAGCAGCAGGACAAGATCGCCCACCTGCAGAAGTTCATCGACCGCTTCAAGGCCAAGGCCAGCAAGGCCAAGCAGGCGCAAAGCCGCGTCAAGGCGCTGGAGCGCATGGAAAGAGTCGCGCCGCTCTTGGCCGAGGCCGACTTCACCTTCGAGTTCAAGGAGCCGGGCAACATCCCGAATCCGATGCTCTCGATCAGCAATGCGAGCTTCGGCTATGAGATCGAGGGCGAAGAACCCAAGACCATCCTGCGCGGCGTGAGCCGCTCGGTGCTCGCGGGCCAGCGCATCGGCATCCTGGGCGCCAACGGCCAGGGCAAGTCGACGCTGGTGAAGACCATTGCACGCGAAATGGGCGCGCTGGCCGGCCAGGTCACCGAGGGCAAGGGCCTGAACATCGGCTACTTCGCGCAGCAGGAACTCGACGTGCTGCGCCCGCAGGACAACCCGCTCGAGCACATGGTGCGCATGGCGCGCGAGCTGGGCAGCGCCGTCAAGGAAAGCACCGGCGAGCAGGCGCTGCGCGGCTTCCTCGGCAGCTTCAACTTCAGCGGCGACATGGTGAAGCAGCCCGTGGGCACCATGAGCGGCGGCGAGAAGGCGCGCCTGGTGCTCGCGATGATGGTCTGGCAGCGCCCCAACCTGCTGCTGCTCGACGAGCCCACCAACCACCTGGACCTGGCCACACGCGAGGCGCTGGCCGTGGCGCTCAACGAGTTCGAAGGCACGCTGATGCTGGTGAGCCACGACCGCGCGCTGCTGCGCTCGGTGTGCGACGAGTTCTGGCTCGTGGGCCGCGGCGTGGTCGCCGATTTCGATGGCGACCTGGACGACTACCAGCGCTACCTGCTCGACGAAGCCAAGCGGCTGCGCGAGGAAGCCAAGGTCGCCGTGCGCGAAGCCGCCAACACGGCCGCCCAGGTGCCCAAGCAGGACATCCAGGACCGCCAGCAGCGCAGCGACCAGGCCAAGCCGATCAAGCGCGAGATCGCGCAGATCGACGAACGGCTGGCTGCGGCCGGCACCGAGCGCACCGCGCTCGAGGCGCGCCTGGCGCAGCCCCTGCCGTCAGCCGAGATTGCCGAGGCGGGCAAGCGGCTGAAAGCCCTCAACGACGAAATCGGACGCCTCGAAGAGCGCTGGCTGGCCCTGTCGGACCAGCTCGAGGCGCTCGCGGCCTGAACTCTCTGCCAAGGAGACGCCCTGCATGCCGTCCGCCATCGAACTGGCCCGTGGTGACGAAAAGCTGATCGCGGCCATCCACCGCAGCCGCCGCCTGATCGGCCGCAAGGCGCTGATGGCCGCGGCCGCCAGCGCCGTGCCCCTGCCGGGCATCGACTGGGCGGCCGACGCGGCCCTGCTCTCGCGCCTGGTGCCGCAGATCAGCGCCGAGTTCGGCCTGTCCGTCACCCAGGTCGAAAAGCTCGCGCCGCACCAGCGCGAACGCATCCAGAAGGCCGCCACGACCGTTGGTGCGCTGCTGGTCGGCCGGCTCGTCACGCGCGACCTGCTGATCAAGCTCGCGCGGCACGCGGGCGTGAAGCTCACGGCCAAGCAGGCCGCCAAGTACGTGCCGATTGCCGGGCAGATCGTCTCCGCTGCGCTCGGCTACGCTGCCTTGCGCGCTCTCGGCGAGCAGCACATCAAGGATTGCGTGCGCGTGAGCGCGACGCTTTCTTTACCGCCTCCCGGACCGCACGCGCCCGCCTGAAGGCGCTGTCGTCGAACAGCGCGGTCCCGATCCACCCCGCGGCAACGAGGCCCGCGATCCCCAGGCCGGCCAGGCCATCGTCCTGCGAACGAAACCCATGGAAAAGAGCCGCGGCGGACAGCAGCGCCAACAGCACGCACAGCGCGCGGTCCAGCCACAGGCCCGGCGGCAGGAGCCTGCGCACAGCTCAGCTCAACAGGTGAATACGGGCTGAGCGCGGCGCCGCATCGCATGCGCGATGGCTTCGCTCTTCGCTTCGATTGGCTTGTTTGTGCTTCGGCCTCACGGCTTTGGGCGCCAGCACCAACTTGCGTGGTTTCATGGCAAATACTCCCTTTCAACTATTCTAGAGTCCAAAGTGAATATTCGCCTGCGCTTAAATCGGCGCCCATGGAGACTATTGCAGCGCGCGCATTGGCAGCGCGCAAATACGCCGGAATGACTCAGAAGCAAGCCGAAGCGGCTTCAGGCGTCAAGCAATCCAACATCTCGAAAATAGAACGCGGCGACACCGGCCGCTCGATGGCCCTGCTCGCGCTGGCACGCACCTACCGCGTCGACCCCAACTGGCTCGACACCGGCGATGGCCCCGCGCCATGGGACCCACCCCAGCCAGGCACGGCGCGCGACAACGCCAGCGAACCTCCGGGTGCCTACCGGGTCACGCGCACGCCGCCGTCGGGCCCCTCCTTCAATCCCGGCACGCCCGGCACCGTGCCCCTGATCGCGTGGACGCAGGTCGCCTCATGGAAGGGCGCCGCGCAAGGAACGATCCAGGCCGAGCGCTGGCTTCCCTGCGTTGCGCATCACAGCCCCGGCAACACCTACGCGCTGCGCGTGCGCGGCGACAGCATGACCGCACCGAGCGGCCACCTGAAGAGCTATCCCGCGGAGTCGATCATCTTCGTCGACACGCAGCGCACGACGCCCGAAGACGGCGAGCGCATCATCGCCAGGCTCGACGCGAGCAACGAAGTCACCTTCAAGGTCTTCAAGCAGGAAGACGGCCGCCGCTGGCTGCTGCCGCTGAATCCGAAGCACGAGCCGATCCGAAGCGCCTTCACGGTGCTCGGCACCGTGGTGGGCAAGTGGGAAGACGAGGACTGACCGAGCCTTGCATGGCGCGCGCGTTCAAGGCACGCGCCGAGGTCAGGTTGCGTGCAGGTTGGGGGAACATAGTGAAGGCTCTCCTGTGGCCTGCAATCCTCTGATCCTCCCTCCTCCAGCAGGCCATCTTCCAGCCCGCCCTCGCGCGGGCTGTTTTTTTGGCTGACGCGATCTGCGATCCGCGGGCAATAAAAAAGCCGCTCGGTGGAGCGGCTTCTTGGAGGGGTCTGGTAGGACGTACTGGATTCGAACCAGTGACCAACGGATTAAAAGTCCGCTGCTCTACCAACTGAGCTAACGTCCCGGAACCAATTTCTTCTTTTTCGGTTTTTCTTAACCGGTGTTGAATCCGGCAAAGCCAAAGATTATAGCGTGGCGTTGCTCGCAATCTTGTCGAGAACCCAACCTGCTGCACATTGGCCGAATGTCGCGGTCACGCTCACCACCGAACCATAGCCATGGCAGTTGAGCGAACCGTCGCCTTCTTCGATGGCGCAGGAGGCATCGGGCGGTGCGACGCTCTCGCGGCTGAAGACGCAGGCCACGCCGATCTTGCGGCCCTCGCGCGGAGCGCCATGCTCCTTGCGAAGGCGCTGGCGAAGCTGGGCCAGCAGCGGGTCGTGCGTGACGAGCGCGAGATCGTCGATGTCGACCTTGTGCGCCTGCCGCTTGCCGCCGGCCGCGCCCACGGTCACGAAAGCGCTGCGCGACGCGCGCGCCCACGCGGCCATCGCGAGCTTGGCCTTGACCTGGTCGCAGGCGTCTATCACGGCCGTCGCGGGCCCGTTGGCCGCCTGCGCCGCATCGAGCAATGCCATCCAGTTGCCCGGCTCGACGAACTCATCGAGCGCGAGCACCTGGCAGCCGGGATTGATCTGCGCAATGCGGTCGCGCATGGCCTCGACCTTGGCCTGACCCACGGTCGCATCGAGCGCGTGGATCTGCCGGTTGATGTTCGACTCCGAGACGTGGTCGAGATCGATCAGCGTGAGCCGCCCGACGCCGCTGCGCGCCAGCGCCTCGACCGCCCACGAGCCCACGCCGCCGATGCCGGCGACGAGCACGTGGGCGTTGCGGATGCGCGCGGCACCGGCCACGCCGTACAGCCGCTCGAGGCCGCCGAAGCGGCGCGCGAAGTCGGGCGCCGCGGTGTCGGTCACGACACCTGCGGCAGCGATCGACGCATCGGGAAGGATGGCTGCGCTCAAGCGGAGGGCTTCGCCGTTGCTAGCGCAGGCGCGAGAGACGCTCGCGGCCAGCCTGGGCGGCTTCGGATTGCGGATAGGCCTTGGTCAGGTCTTCCAGCGTGCGGCGCGCGGCGCGCGTGTCCTTCAGCTCGATCTGGCAGTTGGCGATCGACAGCACGGCCTCGGGAGCCTTGGCGTGGTCGGGCGCAAGCGACAGCATGGAGCGGAAGTTCGCGATGGCCTCGTTGTAGTTGCGCGTGGCGTACTGCGCATTGCCGAGCCAGAACAGCGCCGAGGCGTTGTAGCCGCTTTGCGGGTAGCGCTTGACGAATTCGGCAAACGCGGTTTGCGCCTGCGCGAACTGGCCCGCACGGAAGATGCCGAGCGCGGCGTCGAAGTCGGCCTTTTCCTTGGGATCGGCGGTGAACTCGCGGCCGTCGACCGAAACCTTCGTCGGCTCGTTCTGCTTGAGCCGGTCGTCGATGGTGGCCTGGCGCGACTGCATCTCGCTGACCGTGCGCTGCAGCTGCTCGTTCTGGCCGGTCATGCGCGCGAGATCGCCCCGCATCTGCTCGATCTGGTTCTGCAGGTCGAGCAGGCTGCGGCGCAGCTGGCCGTTTTCGTCGGTCAGCCGCTGGTCGGTCTGCTGGCGCATGGCCTCCACCCGCTGGCGCAGGTCGAGGATGGCGCGGCGTGCCTCGTCATCCTCGAACAACGCGGCCTGCGAGCCGGCCGAAACGCAAAGCAAGGCGGCAGCCAGCGCCGCGCCTCGCAACAGGGCGTGTTGCATCACCGGGTGTAGCGGATTTCAGCGCGGCGGTTCTGTGCCCAGGCTTCTTCGCCCGAGCCCTGGACCGCGGGCTTTTCCTTGCCGAAGCTCACGGCTTCGATCTGGGCGTCGCTCACGCCCAAGAGCGTCAGCGCGCGGCGGACGGCCTCGGAGCGCTTCTGGCCGAGTGCAAGGTTGTACTCGCGGCCGCCACGGTCGTCGGTGTGGCCTTCGATGGAAACGCGGCGCTGCGGGTTGGCCTTGAGGAAACGGGCGTGGCCGTCGATCAGGGACTGGAACTCGGGCTTGACCGTATAGCTGTCGTAGTCGAAATAGACGATCCGTTCGATACCGACCGGCCCTTGAGCGGTACCGGCATTGGGATCGATGGTGACGGGCGCCACGGCGCTCGCGCTGCCCTGCTGGCCGCCGGCGGTGCCGGAGCGGTCGGTCACCGGGGTGTCGTTGAGCTTGGTGCCCGACGAGCAGCCGGCAATCAGAGCCACGATGGCCAGCGAATAAATCGTACGTTTCAACATTGGGTACTCCTCAAATAAACCTTGGTCATTGCTTTTGAAACGGACCCCAGTCCGGTTCTCTTATGTCTCCGCCCTGTCCCGCCAGACGTGCCTTTATTTTTCCATCCAGCGTGGTCGTCATGAGCGCTTCGCGGCCTTGCAGGTGCGTTGCGTAGACGATCAGCTTGCTGTTGGGGGCAAAACTCGGGCTCTCGTCTGCCGAGGTGTCGGTGATGGCCGAGACATTGCCGGTGGCCAACTCCATCACATGGAGTTTGAAGGCGCCGCCAACGCGGGAGATGTAGGCCAACCACCGGCCATCGCCGCTGACAGAAGGAGAAATGTTGTAGGTGCCGCTGAAGGTGACGCGCGTCGGCGCGCCGCCGCTGGCGCTCATCTTGTAGATCTGCGGCGCACCGCCTCGGTCGCTCACGAAGTAGATCGTGCTGCCGTCGGCCGAGTAGACGGGCTCGGTGTCGATGCTGGCGCTCTGGGTCAGGCGGCGCGGCTCGCCGCCGCTCGCCGGGATCGTGTAGAGCTGGGAGCCGCCGTCGCGGCTGAGCGTGACGGCCAGCGAGCCGCCATCGGGCGCCCATGCCGGCGCGCTGTTGGAACCGCGGAAGTTGGCCAAGAGGCGGCGCTGCCCGCTCGCCACGTTGTGCACGTACACCACCGGCTTGCGCGACTCGAAGGACACGTACGCCAGCTGTTGCCCGTTGGACGACCAGACCGGCGAGATGATGGGTTCGGGGCTGGCGAGCGCGGCCTGCGCGTTCTCGCCGTCGGCATCCGCCACCCACAGCGAATAGCGGCTGCCGCCCTTGGTCACGTAGGCGATGCGGGTCGAGAAGATGCCCTTGTCGCCGGTCAGCTTTTCATAGACGTAGTCGGCAATGCGGTGCGAGGCGAGCCGAAGATCGCCTTGCGGCACGGTGTAGCTCTGGCCGCCGAGGTCCTGTCCGCGCACCACGTCCCACAGGCGGAAGCGCACGTCGAAGCGGCCGTCGGCCAGGCGCGTGACGCTGCCCACCACGAGCGAATCGGCCGTGCGCTGGCGCCACAGCGCGAGGTCGGGGCGCGAGGCTTCGTCCAGCGCCTGGCCCGAGGCATCGACGCCGCGGAACTGGCCGCTGCGCTCCAGGTCGGCCTGCACGATCTCGGAGATCTTCTGCGGCGAGGCGTCCTGCCCCTTGAAGGGAACCAGCGCAATGGGCAGCTGCGTGAGTCCGACGCCCGACACCTCGACCCGGAACTGGGCGAGCGCGGGCAGCATGGGAGTTGCAGCAAGAGCCGCAATCAAGGCGCGGCGTGCAAAAAACGATGAAGAAGGAGTTGGAATGGAAACTGGCAACGGCTTGTTCATGCGGTTCGGAGATGTTTCGGGTCAAAAAGTTCTACCCGGTGCGACGGGCCACATGTTACACACTGGTTCGATCGTGCCGTCACAAAACGTGTATCGGGCGATGTGGTCCTACAGCGCGGCCCTCCAAGGGCCCTGCGGTGGGCCCCGTAGAATCCGCCGCCATGCAAGCATCCCCCGGCAGTGAGACCGCACGCCCTCCCCTGACACGCCGGCTGGCGCGACTCATGACCTGGTTCGGCGGCTCGCGCCACTGGTGGGCCGTCGGGCTCATCGGCGCCCTGCTGGCGGCCGTCACCGAGCCCTTGATGGCGGCCCTGCTGAAGCCGCTGCTCGACCGCGGCTTCAACCGCGGCCAGCTCGCGCTGTGGATCGTGCCGGCGGCCGTGCTGCTGCTGTTCGCGGTGCGTGGCATCGCGCAGTTCATTTCCCAATATGCGCTCTCGCGCATCGCCAACGAAGGCATGCAGCGGCTGCGCCGCGTGCTGTTCCAGCGCCTGCTGGCGGCCGAGCTGGCGCTGTTCTCGCGCCAGTCGGCCAGCGCGCTTTCCAACACCGTGGTGTACGAGGTGCAGACCGGCTCCATGCTGCTGGTGCAGGCCCTGCTCGGGCTCTCGCGCGACGGCTTCACGCTGGTGGCGCTGCTCGCCTACCTGGTCTATCTGAACTGGAAGCTCACGCTCATCGTCGCCTTCCTGGTGCCGAGCATCTCGTGGATCATGAAGGTGTTCTCCAAGCGCCTGTACCGCCTGACCCAGCAGGGCCAGCAGGCCACCGACGAACTCGCCTATGTGGTGGAAGAGAACGTGCTCGCGCACCGCATGGTGCGGCTGCACGGGGCCGAGGCGGCGCAGGGCGAGCGCTTCGAACAGCTGAGCCAGCGCCTGAACCGCCTGGCCGTGAAATCGACCATTGCGCAGGCCGCCACCACGCCGCTCACGCAGATGATGGCCGCGCTTGCACTGTCGGTGGTGGTGATGATCGCGCTCTGGCAGAGCGGCGAACAGGGCCTGACCGTGGGCGGCTTCGTTGCCTACATCACGGCCATGCTGATGCTGATCGCGCCGATCCGCCGGCTGGCGGACATGGCCGCGCCCATCACGCGCGGCCTTGCAGCGCTCGAACGCGGCCTGGTGCTGATCGACGAAGTGGCGCCAGAGCCGCAGGGCAGCTTCGCCATCGACCATGCGCAAGGCCGCATCGAACTGCGCGAGGCCAGGGTCAGCTACCGCGGCGAGGACGAGGCCCGCGCGCTCGACGGCGTGAACCTGATGATCGAGCCGGGTCAGGTGGTGGCCTTCGTCGGGCCTTCGGGATCCGGCAAGACCACGCTGGTCAACCTGCTGCCGCGCTTCGTGCTGCCGAGCGGCGGCCAGGTGCTGCTCGACGGGCACGACACCAGCGAATGGGAGCTCAAGAGCCTGCGCGCGCAGTTCGCGATGGTGAGCCAGGACGTGGTGATGCTCAACGACACGCTGGCCGCCAACGTGGCGCTGGGCGCCGCCGTCGATCGCGCTCGCGTGCAGCAGTGCATAGAAGCCGCCAACCTCGCCTCCCACGTCGAAAGCCTGCCGCAGGGCATCGACACGGTGCTCGGCCACAACGCCACGCAGCTTTCCGGCGGCCAGCGCCAGCGCCTGGCCATTGCACGCGCGCTCTACAAGAACGCGCCCATCCTGCTGCTCGACGAGGCCACCTCGGCCCTCGACACCGAATCGGAACGGCTGGTGCAGGACGCCCTGCAGCGCCTGATGCAGAACCGCACCACGCTGATCGTCGCCCACCGGCTCTCGACCATCCAGCATGCCGACCGCATCATCGTGATGGAGCAGGGCCGCATCGCCGAGCAAGGCAGCCACGCGCAGCTGATGGCGCTGGACGGCCTCTATGCCCGGCTGCAGACGCTGGCGGTGCGCAGCGCGACGCCGGGCCAGGACCCGACGCTCTGACGAGCCTTCAGAGCAGCACGATGTCGTACTGGCCCTGCCCGATCGCGGGCTCGGACTGCAGCGAGATCGGCTTGCCGATGAAGTCGCTCAGCCCCGCGAGATGCTGGCTTTCCTCGTCGAGGAACAGCTCGATCACCTGCGGCGACGACACGATGCGGAACTCGCGCGGCGTGAACTGCCGCGCTTCGCGCAGGATCTCGCGCATGGCGTCGTAGGCCACGCTGCGCGCCGTCTTCACGATGCCCTGCCCGCCGCAGGCCGCGCAGGGCTCGCACAGCATGTGGGCCAGCGATTCGCGCGTGCGCTTGCGCGTCATCTCGACCAGGCCGAGCTGCGAGAAACCGCCCGCCGTGGTCTTGACGCGGTCGCGCGCGAGCTGCTTGCGGAACTCGGCCAGCACCTGCTCGCGATGGTCGTCGCGCCCCATGTCGATGAAGTCGACGATGATGATGCCGCCCAGGTTGCGTAGCCGCAGCTGGCGCGCGATGGCCTGCGCCGCCTCGAGGTTGGTCTTGAAGATGGTGTCGTCGAAATTGCGCGCGCCCACGAAGCCGCCGGTGTTCACGTCCACCGTGGTGAGCGCCTCGGTCTGGTCGACCACGAGGTAGCCGCCCGACTTGAGTTCGACGCGCCGGCCCAGCGCCTTGGCGATTTCCTCGTCGACCGAATACAGGTCGAAGATCGGCCGCTCGCCCTTGTAGTGCTGCAGCTTGCCGGCCGCCTGCGGCATGTATTCGAGCCCGAACTTGAGCAGCGCCTCGAACTGCTCGCGCGAATCGATGCGGATGGTCTGCGTGTCCTCGCTGGTCATGTCGCGCAGCACGCGCTGCAGCAGGCTCAGGTCCTGGTGCAGCAGCGACATCGGCGGCATTTTGCTTGACGCCTCGCGGATGCGCGACCAGGTCTTGCGCAGGTAGGCGATGTCTTCTGCCAGCTCGGCGTCGGACGAATCTTCGCCGTTGGTGCGCAGGATGAAGCCACCGGTGTTGGCAGGCACCACGCCGCCGCTGTCGGCCGCGGCTGCGGCCTCGATCAGCGCGAGCATGCGCGTGCGCAAGGATTCGCGCTGGTCCGAAGGGATCTTCTGCGAAACGCCGATGTGGTTGTCCTGCGGCAAGAACACCAGCAGCCGGCCGGCAATGCTGATCTGCGTGGAGAGCCGCGCGCCCTTGGTGCCGATCGGGTCCTTGATCACCTGCACCAGCAGCGACTGGCCTTCGAACACCTGCTTCTCGATGGGCACCATCGGCCCGCCGTTGCGGTGGTCGCGCTCGGGGGCCGGTGCACTGGGCCGCGAGCCCGGCGTGAACGGCGCCACGATGTCGGCCACGTGCAGGAAGGCCGTGCGCTCGAGGCCGACGTCGATGAAGGCCGACTGCATGCCCGGCAGCACGCGCGACACCTTGCCAAGGTAGATGTTGCCGACCAGCCCGCGCTCCAGCGTGCGTTCGACGTGCAGCTCTTGCACCGCGCCGTGCTCGACCAGCGCCACACGGGTCTCCTGCGGGGACCAGTTGATCAGGATGTCTTGCATGAGGTCTTAAATAATGAAACCGGCGCGGCGAAGAAGCTGCGCGGTCTCGAACATCGGGAGTCCCATGATGCCCGAATAGGACCCGCTGATGTGCTCGATGTATGCGGCCGCCGCACCCTGGATCGCATAGGCGCCGGCCTTGCCGAGCGGCTCGCCGCTGGCGGCATAGCGCGCGATCTGCTTGCGGGTCATGTCGGCGAAGCGCACGCGTGACACGCTGAGCGCCGCATGGCGCCGGCGGCCATGCTGCAGCGCCACGGCCGTCAGCACGCGGTGCGTGGCACCCGACAAGAGCGCGAGCATGCGCTCGGCATCGCGTGCATCCTCGGGCTTGCCGAGGATGGTGCGGCCGAGGGCCACGGTGGTGTCGGCGCAAAGCACCGGTGCATCGGCGAGTCCGAGGCGCTGGCGCCGCGCGACCGCCGCATCGAGCTTCAGGCCCGTCACGCGCTGCACGTAGGCGGTCGGCGATTCACCGGGCAGCACCGCTTCGAGCGATTCGGCGTCTTCGTCGGCACCGGCCAGCAGCAGTTCGTGACGGACGCCGAACTGGCCGAGCAGTTGGGCGCGGCGCGGGCTCTGCGATGCAAGATAGATGAAGCCGGTGCTCATTCCCGGTGGTACGGATGGCCCGCGTTGACCGACCAGGCCCGGTACAGCTGCTCCACGAGCAGCACGCGCGCCATCGCATGCGGCAGGGTCAGGTCGGACAGGCGGATGCGTTCGTGGGCTGCGGCCTTGAAGGCGGGGTCGAGCCCGTCGGGGCCGCCGATCACCAGGGCCACGTCGTCGCCCTCGCCTTGCCAGGCCTGCAGGCGCGCGGCCAGCGCCTTGGTGGTGAGTGCGGTGCCGCGCTCGTCGAGCACGACGATGCGCATGCCCTTGGCAATGGCACCCTCGATGCGTTCGCGCTCGGCCGCATAGAGCGTCTCGAGCGACTTGGAGCCGCGGGGTTCGGTCTTGACGGCGCGCAGTTCGAGCTTGAGCTCGGGCGGGAAGCGCTTGGCGTAGTCGTCCCAGGCAGTCTGCGCCCAGTCGGGCATGCGCTGCCCGACGGCGACCACCAGCAGCTTCATGCGCGGCGGGCAGGCGCCTTCTTGGCAGGCGCCTTCTTTGCGGCTGGCTTCTTGGCGGCGGGCTTGCCGACCACCTTGACCGGCACGCGCGCCGTGGTGGTCTTCCGCGCGGGCGCCTTCTTGGCGGCAGTCTTCTTTGCCGGGCTTCGGCCGGCCTTCTCGGCCTTGGCTTCCTGCTCGGCCGCGCGGATGGCGGTCTTGGCCGCGCTCGCGCGGCGCAGGTTGGGCATCTTGGCCGCGACCGGCTTCTTCTCCTCGATCACCTTGGAGGCGGTGGCAAGGGCCGGCTTGGTGCCGCCGAGCTTGGCGCGCACCGGCTTGTCGCCCCAGATCTCCTCGAGGTGGTAGTACTGGCGGATGGCCGGCTGCATGATGTGCGCGACGGCGGCGCCGCAGTCCACGATGATCCACTCGCCGTTGTCCTCGCCCTCGATGCGCGGCTTGCCGAAGCCGGCTTCGCGCACGGCATCGCGCACGCTGGCGGCCAGCGCCTTGGTCTGCCGGTTGGAGGTGCCCGAAGCCACGATCACGCGCTCGAACAGCGGCGAGAGATGCTCGGTGTCGAAAACCTGGATGTCCTGCGCCTTGACGTCTTCGAGACCATCGATGATGGCTCGCTGGAGTTTCTGGGTGTCTTTCTTGGCGGCGGCTTCAGTGGTCATCAGGCAGGGCGGTAAAGGTGGTGTTGGTCAATATAGCGTGCAACGGCGGACGGAACCAGCGAGGAAATGTCCTCGCCAAGCGCCGCACGCCGCCGGATGTCGGTGGCGCTGGTGTCCATGGCCGGCAATTCGAGCGCCTCGAAACGCGCGCCAGCCGGCAGGCCGGGCAGCATCTTCGGATCAAAACGAGCAGTGCCGCCCGTCGATAATGCGCGATACGCTACAGAAACAATAGCAATGCCGAGTATAGCCTGCCAGCCGTGCCATGTCGGCAATGCGCCGGCCTGGTCGGCACCCATGATGAGAACCAGCTGGGCGCCGGGCTGTTCCCGCTGCAATTCATGCAGGGTGTCGAGCGTGTAGGTGGGGCCGTCGCGCAACACTTCGCGGCTGTCGATGACGACCGTGCCCTTCAATCCGCCGAAAGCCAGGCGGGCCATTGCCAGGCGATCTTCCTTCGGCGTCAGCGCCCTGCTCTTGTGCCAGGCCTGGCCCGTGGGAACAACGTGCAGTTCGGCGAGGTCGAGCTGCGCCAATGCGGCCTCGGCCAGCGCGACATGGGCGTTGTGCGGCGGGTCGAAGGCGCCGCCGAAGATGCCGATGCGCGGGGCCGTGCCGGAAGGATTCACAACCAGTCGCGCCGCACGATGAAGTCGCTGTACAGCGCGGCTTCGGGGCTGCCCGGCTCCGGCTGCTGCTGGTAGGCCCAGCTGGCCAGCGGCGGCATCGACAGCAGGATCGATTCGGTGCGCCCGCCCGACTGCAGCCCGAAGTGCGTGCCGCGGTCCCACACGAGGTTGAACTCCACGTAGCGCCCGCGCCGGTACAGCTGGAACGCCCGCTCGCGCTCGCCCCAGGGCATGGCGCGGCGCCGCTCGATGATGGGCAGGTAGGCCGGCAGGAAGGCATTGCCCACCGAGCGCAGCAAGGCAAAGCCGTTGTCGAATCCGCCCTCGGCGAAGTCGTCGAAGAAGATGCCGCCGATGCCGCGCTGCTCGTTGCGGTGCTTGAGGAAGAAATACTCGTCGCACCAGGTCTTGAAGCGCGGGTACTTGTCGTCGCCGAAAGGGGCCAGCGCATCGCGGCACACGGTGTGGAAGTGAACCGCGTCATCCTCGAAGCCATAGCAGGGCGTGAGGTCCATGCCGCCGCCGAACCAGCACACCGGGTCCTTGCCCTCGGGCAGCGCGGCCAGCATGCGCACGTTCATGTGGACGATGGGCACGTAGGGATTGCGCGGATGGAACACCAGCGAAACGCCCATGGCCTCGAAGGGCGCGCCGGCGAGCTCGGGCCGGTTCTGCGTGGCCGAAGGCGGCAGCCTGGGGCCGCGCACCTGCGAGAAGCCGCAGCCCGCGCGCTCGAACAGCGCGCCGCCTTCCAGAATGCAGGTGAGGCCGCTGCCCTGCAGCGCCTCGCCAGGCTCCTTTTGCCAGGCATCGCGCACGCAGGTACCGCCATCGGCCGCCTCGACGGCCGCGACGATCTCCTGCTGCAGCTTGCGCAGGTAGTCGCCGACCGCTGCCGGGTTGGTCTGTTGCATCAGGCGTGCGGGGTGTTGCGCGCGTGGACCGCGCGGTGTCCGATGTCCTTGCGGTATTGCGCGCCGTCGAAGCCGATGCGCGCGGCAACCTCGTAGGCCCGCTGCTGCGCGAGCTTCACGCTGTCGGCCAGCACGGTCACGCACAGCACGCGGCCGCCGCTGGTCTTGAGCTCGCCGTCCTGCTGGGTGGTGCCCGCGTGGAACACCACGGCATCGGGCGCCTCGGGCGGAATGCCGGTGATGCGGTCGCCCTTGCGCGGCGAGAGCGGATAGCCGTGCGCCGCCATCACCACGCCCAACGCCACGCGCCGGTCCCACTGCAGCTCGACCTGGTCGAGCGTGCCGTCGGTGGCATGCCAGAACACCTCGAACAGGTCGGACTTGAGCCGCATCATGATCGGCTGCGTCTCGGGGTCGCCCATGCGGCAGTTGAACTCGAGCGTCTTGGGATGGCCGGTGGCGTCGATCATGAGGCCGGCGTAGAGGAAGCCGGTGTACGGGATGCCGTCCTTTTCCATGCCGCGGATGGTCGGCAGGATGATTTCGCGCATTGCGCGCGCATGCACCTCGGCCGTGACCACGGGCGCGGGCGAGTAGGCGCCCATGCCGCCGGTGTTGGGGCCTTCGTCGTTGTCGAGCAGGCGCTTGTGGTCCTGGCTGGTGGCCAGCGCGGTCACGTTCTTGCCGTCGCACAGCACGATGAAGCTGGCTTCCTCGCCCTGCAGGAATTCCTCGATGACGACGCGCGCGCCGCCGTCGTTGTGCGAGACGCCGAACTTGTTGTCGACCAGCATGAAGTCGACCGCCTCGTGCGCCTCCTGCGCGGTCATGGCCACTACCACGCCCTTGCCGGCGGCCAGGCCGTCGGCCTTGACGACGATCGGCGCGCCCTTGGCGTCGATGTAGGCGTGCGCCGCCGCGGCATCGGTGAAGGCCTCGTACTCGGCCGTGGGAATCTTGTGGCGCTTCATGAAGGCCTTGGAGAAGGCCTTGGAGCTCTCGAGCTGCGCGGCGGCCTGCGTGGGGCCGAAGATGCGCAGGCCGTGCGCGCGGAATTCGTCGACCACGCCCGCTGCCAGCGGCGCCTCGGGCCCGACGACGGTGAGCGCGATCTTTTCCTTGGCAGCCCACTCGCGCAGCGCGGCGGGCTCGGTGATGTCGATGCAGTCGTAGCGCTCGTCGCTCACGGTGCCGCCGTTGCCCGGCGCCACGTACACGCGGCTGACCCGGCTGGCCTGCGCCAGCCGCCACGCCAGTGCGTGCTCCCGGCCCCCTCCTCCAATTACCAGTACCTTCATTCGTGGGCCTTCTTCATTCGCTGTGGATCAATGTTCATTCATTCGGAGAGCGCGGCGTTGTGATAGACCTCCTGGACGTCGTCCAGGTCTTCGAGCACATCGAGCAGCTTCTGCATCCTGGCTGCGTCCTCGCCGGTCAGTTCGATCGTGTTTTCGGCGCGCATGGTGACCTCGGCCACCTCGGGCTTGAGGCCGGCGGCTTCGAGCGCATTCTTGACGGCTTCGAAGTCGGCGACGGCGGTGATCACCTCGATGGCGCCGTCGTCATCGGTGACCACATCCTCGGCGCCGGCTTCGAGCGCGGCTTCCATCACCTTGTCTTCATTGGTGCCAGGGGCGAAGATGATCTGGCCGCAGTGCTTGAACTGGAAGGCCACCGAGCCTTCGGTGCCCATGTTGCCGCCGTGCTTGGAGAAGGCGTGGCGTACTTCCGCCACGGTGCGCACGCGGTTGTCGGTCATGGTGTCGACGATGATCGCCGCGCCGCCGATGCCGTACCCTTCGTAACGAATTTCTTCGTAATTGACGCCTTCGAGGTTGCCGGTGGCCTTGTCGATGTTGCGCTTGACGGTGTCGATCGGCAGGTTGACCGCCTTGGCCTTCTCGACCGCCAGCCGCAGCCGCGGGTTGGCGCTGAGGTCGCCCCCGCCGGCGCGGGCAGCCACGGTGATTTCACGGATGGCGCGGGTCCAGAGCTTGCCGCGCTTCTCGTCCTGGCGGCCCTTGCGGTGCTGAATGTTCGCCCATTTGCTGTGTCCGGCCATGGCTTTCTATCTCGCTGTCTTGTGTTTTCAAAAGCAAGCTCCGAGTTTACTGTCCGGCGCGCACAACGGCCGGCGCGCCAGCGCCAAAGCGGCAAGGTCTTTTGGTGATAATCCTTCGATGACGCCATCGCCTTCCGTCGGGCCCGGGAATCCGACCATCCTGCCGCCGCACACCCCATTGCCGCTGTACTACAGGAACGAGGCGGAGCACCAGGCGTTCCTGCGGCGCATCTTCGACAGCACCGCCGCCGACTACGACCGCATCGAAAGCGTGCTGGCCTTCGGCACCGGCCCGTCGTACCGCCGCGCCGCCCTCTCGCAGGCCGGGCTCGCTGCGGGCGCGCAGGTGCTCGACGTCGGCATCGGCACCGGGCTGGTCGCCCGCGAGGCGCTCAGGATCATCGGGCCGGCGGGCCGGCTCGTGGGCGTCGATCCCAGCGTGGGCATGATGGAACAGGTCGACCTGCCCGGCGTCGAGCTGGTCCAGGGCGTGGCGGAAGCGCTGCCCCGCCCGGATGCCAGCTGCGATTTCGTGAGCATGGGTTACGCCATGCGCCACATCAGCGACGTGGCGGCCGCCTTCGGCGAGTTCCACCGCGTGCTGCGCCCGGGCGGGCGCCTGGTGGTGCTCGAGATCACCAAGCCGAACGGCCGCATCGCCACCGCGCTGCTCAAGGCCTACATGCGCGCCGTGGTGCCGCTGATCGCGCGCGTGGTCGGCCGCCGCAGCAACACCTCCGAGTTGTGGCGCTATTACTGGGACACCATCGAGGCCTGCATTCCGCCCGAGCGCGTGCTCGAGGCACTGCGCGCCGCGGGCTTCACCGACGTGCGCCGCCACGCGAGCCTCGGCGTGTTCTCCGAATACATGGCGCGCAAACCAGAAAACACCGTCGAGGCCGGCTGACCGTGCAAGTCCAGGGCGAAAACACCTCCTCCTTGCGCGTCGAGCGCCTTTCGCTGCCCGCCAGCCTTGCGCTGGCCGCCGACGGCCGCGCGCCTTTCGCGGCGCTCGGCTACGGCACGCCGCATGAACTGGCATGGATGCCGACCGTCAATGCACGCGTTCTTTCCGAGCAAGGCGCCATGGCGGACGTGTGGCACGTGAGCGGTGGGCGGGTGGCATCGAGCACCACCGGCATCGCCCGCTGGCGCAGCGACGGACACTGGCTGCTCGGCGCCATCGACCTCGACGAATCGGTCGAGAAGCAGGATCTTGCCGAGCTCTCGCACCGCGCCTACCGCGACCTGTTCAAGACCCTCGACCAGGCCGGCACGCCGCACCTGCTGCGCATCTGGAACTACCTGCCGCAGATCAATGCCGACGGCGGCGGGCTGGAGCGCTACCGCCAGTTCAACCTCGGGCGCCAGGAAGCATTTTTCGAGGCTGGCCGCGCCGCCTTCGAGGGCGCGCCCGCGGCATGTGCGCTGGGCATCCACCAGGGTGCGCTGTCGATCCGCTTCCTGGCCGGCCAGACCGCGCCCATGCCGGTCGAGAACCCGCGCCAGGTCTCGGCCTACCGCTACCCCGAAACCTACGGCCCGCGCTCGCCCACCTTCTCGCGCGCCGCGCTGGCCGAGATCGGCAATGGCGAGGTGGCGCTTTTCATATCGGGCACCGCGAGCATCGTGGGCCATGAAACCGTGCACCATGGCGACGTGCTGGAGCAGACGCGCGAAACGCTGCGCAACCTCGAAGCCGTGATCGCGGCCGCCAACGGCCAGGCCACGGCCAGCTTCGCGCTCTCCATGCTCGACTGCGTGGTCTACGTGCGGCATCCGGGGGATACCGACAAGGTGCGCGGCGTGCTCGAGAGCGCGCTCGGCGCCGACGCGCCGATGATCCGCCACGCGGTCTACCTGGAAGCGGACATCTGCCGCAGCGACCTGCTGGTCGAGATCGAAGCCCACGCCGTCGCACCGGGTCGCCTGCGGGCCTGACCCGGCGCGATCGATCGGACCGGCGACCCCATGTCGATGACCCGCGTGCTGCGCATTCTCACGGCCATTCCGCTTGCGTTGATGCTCTACGCGCTGCTGCTGTTCCTGGGGCTGATTTCGCTGGCCTGGAACCTCGTCGCGATGCTGCTCTACCCGGTGATGCCCGAGGCGCCCGCGCGCACGCTGGGCCGCCTGACCATCGCCTTCGCCTACCGCATGTTCTGGGGCCTGGCCTCGGTGACCGGGATGATGCGCATCGACGCCAGCTGCCTGGACCCGATGCGCAACGAGCCGGGCGTGATCTTCGTGGCCAACCACCCCACCATGCTCGACGCGCTGCTGCTGGTGGCGCGGCTGCCGCGCAGCGCCTGCATCATGAAGGCCGACCTGCTGCGCAACATCTTCCTGGGCGCGGGCGCACGGCTGGCGCGCTACATCAGCAACGAGTCGGCCCGCACCATGGTGCGCCTGGCGGTGGCCGACCTGCGCAATGGCGGCCAGCTGGTGATCTTTCCGGAAGGCACGCGCACCGTGACGCCGCCGCTCAATCCCTTCGGCCCCGGCGTGACGCTGATCGCCAAGCTCGCGCAGGCCCCGATCCAGACCGTGTTCATCGAGACCGACTCGCCCTACCTCAGCAAGGGCTGGCCGCTGTGGCGCGTGCCGCCGCTGCCCATCGTCTTCAGGCTCCGGCTGGGCCAGCGCTTCGCGCCCATGCAGGACAGCCACGTGCTGCAATCGGAGCTCGAACAATACTTTCGCCAACACATGGAACAGCGCGCAACCGACGCGTCCCCCGCATGCCAGACGCCTCGCGCACACACCTTGTCCTGATCCCCAGCTACAACACGGGCGAACGCCTGTTCTCCACGGTCGAAGCGGCACGCGCGCAGTGGAGCCCGGTCTGGGTGGTGGTGGACGGCAGCACCGACGGCACCGGCGAGCGCCTGCAGCAGATGGCTGCCGGCGACCCGGGCCTTCGGGTCTGGCTGCTGCCGCAGAACCAGGGCAAGGGCGCGGCCGTGCTGCACGGCCTGCGCGCGGCGCGCGAGGCCGGCTTCACGCATGCGCTGACCATGGACTCGGATGGCCAGCATCCGGCCGACCTGATTCCCGCCTTCATGAAGGCATCGCAGGCACGGCCCGAGACCATGGTGCTGGGCCGCCCGGTGTTCGATGCCTCCGCCCCGCTGTTGCGCGTGCGCGGACGGCGCGTGTCCAATGGCTGGACCCAGCTCGAAACCCTGTTTGCCGGCGTCGGCGATTCGCTCTACGGATTCCGCGTGTACCCGGTGGCCGACCTGATCGCTGTGATGGCGCGACAGCCCTGGATGCGGCGCTTCGACTTCGACACCGAGGCCGTCGTGCGGCTGGCCTGGCGCGGCGTCAAGCCCGTGAACATCGACGCGCCGGTGAAGTACCTGAGCGCCGAGGAAGGCGGGGTCTCGCACTTTCGCTATGGGCGCGACAACGTGCTGCTGACGTGGATGCACGCGCGGTTGATGGTCGAGTTCGTGGTGCGGCTGCCGGGGCTGGTTTTCCGCAAGCTGCGCGGGATTGCGCCGTTTCAGAAATAGAGTTTGCTCGTTGTTGGGGAGTGCCCGGCAAGCGGTGCGGCGCGGTCGGCCCCACTATGCCGGCCGCTTCGCGGCTGCCCTGCGGTGCTCGCGTTTCGGCGGCACAGAGGGGCCGTCCACACCGCACCGCCTGCCGGGCACTTGCCGTGACGTTGATGCCGCTGCCCTCACCCCAGCCCTCTCCCGGAGGGAGAGGGAGCAAGACGCAAATGCGGCCTCGAAGTGAGGAGAACCAACGGCGGTGCTGTCCCGGCGATGGGGGTTGAGCCGCTGGGTGGCCGTTGAGGCACCGCCGAGCAGCGCAGCGACAGGCGGATCAGGGCTCGCAGCTGTCTGAGCGAAACGCAGTGGAGCGAGTTCTGCGAGACCCCGCCTGACGCGAGCAGCGCAGGGAAGCCGCGGAGCGGCCGGTGACGTCGGCCGCCCAGCGGCTCAACCCCCATCGCCGCGCCCCGGCAGCCAAACTCAGATCATTCCGCCATTGATCGAAATCACCTGCCCCGTGATGTAGGCCGCTTCGTCACTGGCGAGGAATGAAGCCAGCGCCGCCACTTCCTGCGGCGTTCCGGCGCGCTTCATCGGCACCATCTGGTTGACCATGGCGGGGTCGAAGGCGGCATCGGCCATGGGCGAGGCGATGATGCCGGGCGCAATGGCGTTGACCGTCACGCCGCGCGAGGCCACTTCGAGCGACAGCGCCTTGGTCGCGCTGTTGAGCGCACCCTTGGCGGCGGCGTAGTTGACCTGCCCGCGGTTGCCGGTCAGCGCCGAGACCGACGAGATATTGAGCACGCGGCCCCAGCGCGTGCGCATCATCGGCAGCAGCAAGGGCTGCGTCACGCGGAAGAATCCGTTGAGCGAGATGTCGATGACCTTGTGCCACTGGTCGGCACGCATGCCGGGCAGCACGGCGTCGTCATGCACGCCCGCGTTGTTGACCACGATCTGGACCGGCCCGCCTTCGAGCATGCGCTCGCAGGCCACGCGGCAGGCCTCGTCGCTGCGCAGGTCGAACAGGTGGCACTCGGCCTTGCCGCCCGCGGCCGCGATGGTGGCTGCCAATTGCTCCACCGCTTCGGGCCGCGAGTTGGCGTGCAGCAGCACCGTGGCGCCGTCGCGCGCGAGGCGCTCGGCCATGGCAGCGCCCAGGGCACCGCTGGCGCCGGTGATGAGTGCGCGTTTTCCTTCGAGCGTCATGGTGCGTGGGCTCCAGTTGCCAGCGGCGTGTTCAGCACCACCACCGCGCGGCCTTCGGCCAGCACGCGGGCGCCGCTGTCGCTCACCGCGAATTCGTAGAGGATCTGGTGGGTGTCGCCCGACAGGCGCCGCGCCTGCACCTGCAGCGCACCGTCGATGTCGTCGAGCCGCGCCACCGACAGGCGCACGCTGCGCGCACTCGCCAGGAATCCGGCCGACGGCGAGCTTCCCTCGGCAGCCAGCAAACCGCCGTGCAGCGCCATCGCTTGCGCCGCGTATTCGATGGCATTGGGTGCAAGCAGGCCGCCCGCCGTTCGCAAGGGATTGTCGGGCTGCGCATGCGTGCGGGTGCTGCAGTGGATGGACTCGGCGTCCCAGCGTTCGAGCCGGTCGAGCAGGCACATGCTGCCGCTGTGCGGAATGCGCTTGGCAATGCCGGCGCGGTCGAGCGTCTGCGGCGCCGTGGTCACGCCCGATGCTCCAGGTCGGCCACCAGCAGCACGTTGGCAAAGGGCGTTCCCTTGCTCATCGGAATGCTCTGGACGCGAAAGTCCAGCCGCTGCAGCGCCGCCACCCAGTCGGACAGCGGACGGCCCCAGGTGGGCGACACCTTGTGGCCTCGGACGCGCGTCACGGTGCGGTCGACCCACTGGCTGATGGCAAAGCCGCGCTTGCTCGATGCATCGCCCACGCGCAGCAGCAGCCGGGCGTTCGCACTGCCGCCGCGCCGAAGCGCGTCGTGCACCCGCCGCAGGACGCCGTCCTGCGCGTCGATGCCCACGTAGTGCAGCACGTCGAGGATCACGACCAGGTCGCATTCGGGCAGCGGCACCGAGCACATGTCGGCGCAGACCAGCCGCGGCGCCGGCTGCAGGTGCCCGATGGAAGCCTCGGCGCGCGCCACGTCCTTGGGCATCAGCTCGATGCCCGTGTAGTCGGCGGCCGGCGGCGTGGGCTTCCACGACGAGGGCCAGCGGCCGTGCGCCTGCATGCGGCTCATCGACGCGAGCAGGCTCGCGAAGAGCCCCTGCCCGCAGCCGATGTCGACCACGCGCCGGTGAGCTGCATCGATCAGCCCGCGTTCGAGCAGCCCGCGGAACACCGGATCGCGCCCCAGCTTGCCGCGCGCGAAATGCCAGGCGAAGCTGCCGCCCTTCTTGTAGGGAACGGTGGCGGCCTCATGCAGCTCGCGCCAGGCGGCATCGGTGGAAGAAGACGACGACGACGAAGAAGGCAGCACCGCGCTCATGGTTCAAGGCCTTCCGGCAGGGTGACGGCGTGCAGGCGCTCGGCGCGCAGGCGTTCGAAAAGCAAGGGCAGTACCTCCAGCAATACAGGGTTTCCCAAAGGGGTGCGCGCGGCGTTGCCGTCGTGCAGGAGCAGGATGTCGCGCGCCTGCAGCTTGCGGTCCAGGCGCGCCATGACCTTGGCGGGATCGCCTTCGCGCGTGTCGAAGCCGCGGCGCGTCCAGCTCACGAGCGACAGGCCGAGCCGGTGCAGCACCGGCTCGAGGAACGGATTGCGCAGGCCCGCCGGCGCGCGGAAGCAGGTCGGGCGCTGGCCGGTGGTGTCGGCCAGGATGTCCTGCGCGCGCGCGATCTCGCTCGCAAAGCCGCGCGGCCCGAGGAACGAAAAATTGTGCCGGTGCCGCGCCGTGTGGTTCTGGATGCTGTGGCCCCGCGCCACGATCTCGCGCGCCAGCGCCGGGTGGGCCAGCACGCGCTCGGCAATGCAGAAGAAGGTGGCGCGCTGGCCGTGCGCGTCGAGCAGGTCGAGCACGCGGGGCGTGACCTCGGGGTCGGGCCCGTCGTCGATGGTGATGGCCACCTGGCGCCGGGCAGCGGCCGCCGCGGGCAGGCGCGTGACATTGGGGCCCAGCAGGCTGCTGCGCGGCGTGAGTCCCGCGCCGGTGATCAGCGCATGGTTCAGCACGATGGCGCCGATGGCCCAGGGCATGGCGCCCGGCACCAGCGCGCCGGCGCCAATGGCCGCCACGTGCCAGGCCGCGCTGGCGCGAATGGCAAGCGGCCAGGGCCAGGATTCGGACGGAGCGGCAGAGGCGGACGGCATGGCGCGGGATTTTCCCATCAGCCGCGCGCGGCGGGCGGCGTGGGCGCCACGCGGCGCGCAAACGCGGCCGACAGCAGCAGCGCCAGCAAGGCGCCCGGCGCCACCACGCGGCCGATCGACGACAGCGCCGGAATGTCCGAGATCGCGATCAGCCCGAAAGACACCACCGTGGTGAGGTTGGCCAGCATCAGCGACGCCAGCGTGTCCTCGTCGGCCCGCCCGGCCACGCGCAGCTGGTCGAAGAACAACGCGTAGTTGGAGCCCACCGCCACGATCAGCAGCAGCCCCACCAGGTGCAGGATGCCCAGCGGCACCTGGAGCACGGCCATGCCGCCCAGCGTGAGCACCACCGCGAACAGCAGCGGCTGGCACACCGCGAGCAGCCGCCGGCCCGAGCGCAGGTAGATGCCCAACAGCACCACCACCGCCAGCGCGCCGAGCAGCACCTGCACGAAGGCCTCGTGCAGGTAGCGCTGATAGAGCCCCGCGAGTTCGCGGCCCACGTCGACCACCTGCACCTCGGGCACGCCCGCCAGCGCCGCTTCGAGCCGGCGCGCGTCGAACTTTGCCCCGGGGTGCAGCACCACCAGCGTCGACCAGCCGCCGCCCGGGCGCTGGTACATGAGCGTGTTGACGACCGAGCCGAGCGGCCCGCCCGCCAGGTCGGCGCGCCGCACGGGCGCGAGCTTGCGCGCGGCTTCGACATCGGCCAGGAAAGGGCCGAGGCGCGAGGCCGGCAGCGGCGAGCCTTGGGTGGCTTCGGCCAGCCGGCTGCGCAGCGTCTCGCCGTCGGGCAGGCTCGCGAGCCGGGCCGACTGCGTCGCGATGCTCGGCAGCACGCGCGTCACGGCCTCGAAGCCGCCGAGCTCGCCCTTGTCGACCAGGGCTTCGAGCCGCGCGGTGGCGGCTTCGGTGTTGCGCAGTGCGGTTTCTTCATCGGCGCCGTACACCACCACCAGCGTGCCGCCGTCGCCGGTGCCGATGTCGGCGCGCAGCATCTCGTCGAGCTGCTGGGCCGACTTGGGCACCGGGCTCATGGCGCCGAGGTCGGCGCGCCACAGATGGCCGCCCTGCCAGATGACCAGCACCAGCGCAGCCACGCCGAGCCCCGCAAGCATCCAGCGCAGGTGCGGCAGGCCGCGCACGAGCACGCCGGCCGCGCGCGCCATGTAGCGGCGCATGCCCATGCCGGTGGCGCCATCGGGCGCGAGCATGGGCAATGCGTAGCGCGTGGCCAGCGCCGCGGCCACGAGCCCTGCGATGGAGAACACGCCCAGCTGCGCCAGGCCCGGGAATCCCGAGAACACCAGCGCCGCGAAGCCGCACACCGAGGTCAGCAGCCCGAGCCGCACGGTGGGCCAGTGCACATCGCGCCAGCGCGCCCAGCCGGTGCCGGCCACGGCCGCGCCGCGCGCCTGGATCAGGTAGTAGATGGCGTAGTCGACGGTCTCGCCGATCAGCGTGCTGCCGAAGCCCAGCGTCATGCCGTGCACCGAGCCGAACACCACGCTGACCGCCGCGGTCCCCACCACCACGCCGGTGGCCACGGGCAGGAACGCGATTACCAGCGCGCGCGGCGACGCGAAGGCCAGCAGCAGCAGGCCGCCCATCACGATGCCGCCCACGATCGCGAGGTGGATCGCTTCGGTCTTGATCTTGTCGCGGCTCAGCACCGAGAACACGGGCGGGCCGCTCAGCAGCAGCTTCGGCCGGGTGGCCTCTTCCATGCCGCGCGTGGCGGCATCGAAGGCCGCGTGCACGCTTGCAATGGTTTGCGCCTGGGCGTCGAGATCGCTGCCCGCCGCGCGCGTGGTGACGATCATGAGCGCCCGCGGCGCGCTGCGCGACATCCAGACGCCGTCTTCGCTGCGCGGCGCGCTGGCCGGCGTCAGCTCGACGGCAATGCGCTGGGTCTCGCCGGTGGGATCGCGGTCGAGCAAGGGCTTGATCGCGTTGCCGGCCGGCGTGCCGAGCATCGACAGCGTTTCGTAGATCGCGTCGCGCAGGCCTTCGGCGGTGAAATGCTCGGGCCGGACGCCCGGCGAAAGCTGGTAGCGGTGCGCGAAGACCCAGGTGCCGGCCTCGCTCCAGTCGCCGGTGTCGCCGTTCTGGATCAGGTCGAAGAGCCGGCTCTCGCGCATGGACTTGGCCACGGCGCGCGATACGGCCGCGCGCTGCTCGGCACTCGCGCCGCCCTCGATGCCGAGCATCAGCGTGCGCGAGGCCACGCCGCTTTGCAGCTGCTCGATGAGCACCTGCTGCCGCGCGTCGGGGCTCTTGGGCAGGAAGGCGGAAAGGTCGGCGCTGAACTGCGTGCGCGCGATCTGCAGCGCGCCGCCGAGCAGCACCAGCGCCCAGACCAGCAGCACCAGCGCCCGGCGCTGCCAGCCCGGCGGGCCGCGCTCCCCGGTCTCGCGCTCCTTCACGGCGTGGTGCGTCCAGCGGCACCCGGGCGCTCGGGCGTGATGCTCATCACCGAGCGGTCGCCGCCGACGAACTCCATTTCAAGGCCCAGCACCTCGCCGGCACGGCCGCTGATGCGGATGCTGCGCACCTGCGCCGCGAGCCGGCTGTCGGCCGGCAGGAGGTCGAGCGTCCAGTTGGCGGCCGAACCGCTCACCGTGCTGCGGAAATAGCGCTGCAGCGTGGCGCCATCGCCGGTCAGCGTGCCGCGCATGGCTTCGACCAGGCCGAGCAGCTCGGGCATGCTGTCGAGCGTCAGCGTGCGATTGCGGCCGCCGCGCGAGAGCGTCAGCGTGTTGCCTTCGACCGCCATGGTTTCCACGCGCGGCGACAAGGTGCGCCGCACCAGCTTGTCGGGCGCATCGAAGCTCAGCGTGCCGCGCGCATCGAGCGGGCCTTCGAGGCCGTGCACGAAACGCTGCTCGGTGAAGCGGGCCTCGCCGCTCTTCTGCTTGGCAAGCAGCACCATCAGGTCGGGCAGGTCGAAGGCCCACGCCGGCGCGGCGCAGAAGGCCAGTGCCAGCAGCAGGCTCCTGCAAAGCCAGTCAAACCGAATCTTCGAGCCAGAAATCATGAAAGTTGAACCAGTTGTAGGGATAGGCGCGGCACAGGGCATCCAGGCGCGCCACGTAGGCTTCGACCGCCGCGCGGATGCGGCGTTCCCGCTCGGCGGGGTCGGGCGCCCGCTCGCTGAAGTCGGCCAGCAGGTCGAACCGGACATCGTAGCGCGCCCCGCCGCCGTAGAGGCCGGCCATGAAGAACACCTTGCGCCGCAGCAGCGCGGCCAGGCGGAACGGGCCGTCGTCGAAGCTGGCCGGATGGCCGAGGAACGGCAGCACGATGTTGTTGCCGCGCTGCTGCGCGGGCTGGTTCTCGCTGCCAGGCAGGGTGCGGTCGACCAGCATGCCGCCCAGGCCGCCGCCGTCGAGCCAGTCGCGCAGCGCGAGCATCGAATGCGGGCGGCCCAGCGCAATCACGTGCGGCCGCAGCCCGGGCAGGCTGATGGCGTTGAGGATGGCCGTGATGCGCTGCGCGTTGTCGGGGTACATCAGCATCGCCAACCGCAGCTCGTGCTTGTGCAGGCTGTTGTGCTTGCAGGCACCCATGGCCTCGAAGCTGCCGACGTGCGCGCCGAGCAGGAAGGCGCCGCGCCCCTTCAGCGCCTCGGCTTCGAGCGCCTGGTTGCCCTCGACCCTCACGTCGAACAGGTCCATGCGCCCGCGCAGGAAGTACACGCGGTCGAGCACCGTCGAGGCAAAGGCATGCAGCAGGCGGTAGCCGTCGAGCCAGCCGGCATGCGGACCGATGGCCCTGAACAGGTAGCGCTTGATGTGGCGCCGCGGCGCGGGTGCGAACAGCAGGAAGTACAGGCTGATCGGCGGCAGCAGCAGGCGCGTGATGCGGCGCCCGCACACCAGTGCCATCAGGCAGATGAAGCGCAGCGCCAGCATGTTGCTGCGCTCGGGGGTGTGCGCCCAGTCGCCGCGCTGGCCTGCCTGCGCCGCGTCTTTCACGGCGCGCGTCTCGGCGTCGGTGTGATCCATCACGCAGACTCTGGCACGGCGGCCCAGCGGCCGGTGACAGCCAGCACGCCGTCGCAGCGCACGTCGAAGCGCACGCCGCGCGCGGCGCCGGACTCGGGCTGCAGCTCGATGGAGAGCATGCTGCCCGGCCGCACGGGTGCCAGGAACTTGGCGGCCGCGAGCGTGGGATGGGCACCCAGCCGGGCGGCCAGCGCGGGCACGCGCTGCACGGCTTCCATGACCTCGGCCAGTATCAGCGCTCCCGGCAGCAGCGGCTGGCCGGGGAAGTGGCCCGCGAATGCCGGATGGTCGACCGGCACCGCATGGGCCAGCTGCACCGGTGTGTCGTCTTCTGCCAGCTGCGCGAGCGCGAATTCGCGCAGCGCGCGCGCCGTGAGCTTGCCGGTGCCTTCGCGCGGAAAGGCCTTCACCTGCACCACGCGGCGCGGCACGAACACCGGCTCCAGCCGCTGGCGCAGCGCGGCAATGATCTGGCCGGCCGAGAGCGTGGGCGCGACCACGAAGGCCACCGGACGCACCACGCCGTCGGCCACTTCGTCGGGCAGCCAGAACGCGCCGTCCTCGACGCCCGCGATGCTGTTGAGGTGGTAGTTCAAGTGCGCGAGCGAGCTGCGCCGGCCCGCGACATGGATCAGGTCGTTGGCGCGGCCCAGCAGCCGGAAGCGCCGTGCGTCGAGCAGTTCGAGCACGTCGGCCATGGGCGTGGGCTCGGGCAGGAAGTCGCCGCTGAAGATGAAGCGCTCGGCCCCGTCGCCCTCCCCTGGCTGGGCGTGCACGCGGATATCTCCGAAGGTCTCCCAGACTTCGCTCTGCGTGGTGCGGCGGGTGGCGACCTGGCCGGACTCGGTGCTGCCGTAGATCTCGATCAGCACGCCGCCGAGCGCCTGCTCGGCCTGGGCCGCGAGCTGCGGCGAGAGCGGCGCGGTGGCGGAAAGCACCAGGTCGACCGGCGGCAGCTCGATGCCCGAGAGCAGCAGCGTCTTCAGGTGGAAAGGCGTGGTGACCAGTGCGCGGGGGCGTGGCACCGAAGCCAGCGTCTTGGCCACGTCGGCTGGAAAGAACGGCCGTCCGCTGTCGAACGCGGCGCCGCCGAGCATGGCCAGCAGCGCCGATGATTCCAGCCCGTAGCTGTGCTGCACGGGCACGGTCGCCACCAGCGTCAGGCCGGCGAGCGATGGCAGACCGAGCAGGCTGGAGAGCCGCTCCACCGCCACCGCGACGTCGCCGACCAGCGTGTCCCAGCGCTTGGCATGCGGCTGCGGCGCACCGGTGGAGCCGGAGGTCAGCAGGCTCACCGCGTGCATGGCGCCGTCGATGGCCGGAAGCTCGAGGCCCGCATCGCCTTCGGAGCCGCCGCGGTATTCGACCAGCAGGCGCGGCATGCCGGGCGTGGCGAGCGCGGCGTCATCGGTCAGCGCGAAAAGATTCGAGCCGCCGGATTCGAGCAGGCGCGCGAGCGTGTCGGGCCGCGCGTCGGGCGGCAGCAGGCTCGCATGGCCGCGCACCAGCGCAGCGGCCAGGCCGACCGCAAACGCATAGCGGTCGACACAGAGATTGACGGCCCGGCCCTCGGCCGGCAGCAGCGGCGCGAAGCGGGCCACGTCGGCCAGGAACTGGCGCGTGCTCACCGGCACGCCGGCGCGCCAGGCCAGCGGTGCATCGAGGTCCCGGTTGGCGATCAGCGGCAGCAGGCGGGTATCGGCGCTCACGCAATGGGCCCCTTGCTTCAACGGCTGCCGCTGCCGTGGTCGACGGGCGAAGCGCCCTGGAAGGCGCGCACTGCATCGATGAGCCGCGTGCGCTCGAATTCGGGGTGCAGCCGGTAGCGCACCAGGTGCTCGCCCACGAAAAGAAGCGTGACCGACAGCGGCGTCAGCACGTTCGCGAGCAGCGACCAGGCCGAGAAAGGCAGCGTCAAATACACCACGATCGACGACACCACCACCAGCGCGAAGTACGCGGTCCAGATGCGCGTGAGCGTGGTCGTGTAGGCCAGCATCTGGCCCTTGAGCGGATGCACGCGCTGGGCGAACTGGGTGATCAGCGGCAGGCCGGGCCCGCGCAGCGAGGCGCCGAACCAGCCGCACAGGAGGCCGTTGATGGCGACATGCTGAAACACATAGAGCCGGTTGGTGTCGCCCGCCTCACCCAGGAACACGAGCGCAAAGCCCCCGATGCCCAGCAGCATGGCCGCGGCAAAACCCCAGCGGCCGAACTTGCTTGCGGCAAAACCCATGGCGGCCAGCCAGAGCGGACCGAGCAGCACCACCACGGCCCACGGCTCGGTGGGGTGGAACAGCATCATCCAGTGAGAGAGGCCGGCATAGGCCACCCCCACCAGCAGCAGGAGCGCCAGTCGCCATCGAGACATGGATCAGGAAGCGCTGCGATGCTGGGCGACGTGGGTCGCGAGCGTGCGCAGCGACTGGAAGATCTGCTGGTTGCGCTCGTCGTCCGAGCGCAGCTGGAAGCCATAGCGCCGGGACACCTCGAGCGCGACTTCGAGGATGTCGATGGAATCGAGGCCCAGGCCTTCGCCGTACAGCGGATCGGTGGGCACGATGTCTTCGGGTGCGACTTCGAGATTGAGCGCGTTCACCAGCAGGACGGCCAACTCTTTTTCAATCGGCGACTGTTCAGGTGAATCGCCGGCGGCGGGAATGGGGGGCTGAGCAGTCGATGACAAAAAAACCTCCTGAAACTTTTTCCGTAACTACCTCGGGGGCCGTGGATTATAGGAGGGCAGCTTGATTAGACTGCCCGCTTCGATACGACCCGGAGCCCTTCATGGCCGACCCCCTTCTGATCGCGCGCCACGACACCATCGAGTGCACCCTGCTGCCCAGCCTGGCCAACCGCCACGGCCTCATCACCGGCGCCACCGGCACCGGCAAGACGGTCACGCTGCAGACCATGGCCGAAAAGCTCTCGGGCATCGGCGTTCCCGTGTTCATGGCCGACGTCAAGGGCGACCTGACCGGCATGAGCCAGAAAGGCAGCATCGGCGAAAAAATGGCGGCCACGCTGAAGGAACGGGGCATCGATCTGCCCGAATCGCAGGCCTGCCCCGTCACCCTGTGGGACGTGTTCGGCGAACAGGGCCACCCGGTGCGCGCCACCGTCTCCGACATGGGGCCCCTGCTGCTGGGCCGCATGCTCGACGTGAACGAAACGCAGGCCGGCGTGCTGAACCTGGTGTTCAAGATCGCCGACGACAACGGCCTGCTGCTGCTCGACCTGAAGGACCTGCGCGCCATGCTGCAGTACGTGGGCGAGAACGCGAGCCAGTTCACCACCGAGTACGGCAACATCAGCGCCGCCAGCGTGGGCGCCATCCAGCGCGGCCTGCTGCAGATCGAGACCCAGGGCGGCGACAAGTTCTTCGGCGAGCCGATGCTCAACATCGCCGACTTCATGCAGACGGTGGGCGGCAAGGGCGTGGTCAACATCCTGGCGGCCGACAAGCTCATGAATTCGCCGCGGCTCTACGCCACCTTTCTGCTCTGGATGCTGTCCGAACTGTTCGAACAGCTGCCCGAGATCGGCGACCCCGAGCAGCCCAAGCTCGCCTTCTTCTTCGACGAGGCCCACCTGCTCTTCAACGAGGCGCCCAAGGCGCTGGTCGAGCGCATCGAGCTCGTGGTGCGGCTGGTGCGCTCCAAGGGCGTGGGGGTTTATTTCGTGACGCAGAACCCGCTGGACATTCCGGATTCGGTGCTGGCCCAGCTGGGCAACCGCGTGCAGCATGCGCTGCGCGCCTTCACCCCGCGCGACCAGAAGGCCGTCAAGGCCACGGCCACCACCATGCGCCAGAAGCCGGGACTGGACATCGAAACCGCGATCACCGAGCTCGCGGTGGGCGAGGCGCTGGTGAGTTTTCTCGATGCCAAGGGCCGCCCGAGCGTGACCGAGCGCGTGTTCGTGGTGCCACCCGGCAGCCAGATCGGCCCCATCACGGCCGCGCAGCGCCAGGCGGTCATTGCCAATTCGCTCGTCGCTGGCGTGTACGAGAAGACCGTGGACCGCGAATCGGCCTACGAAAAACTCAAGGGCCGGGCCGAAACCGCGCCCGATGCACCGCAGCCCAAGACGGCGGGCGCCGGCAAGGGTGCGGCCGAAGCGTCCGAAGGCAGCAGCATGCTGAACGACCTGCTCTTCGGCAGCACGGGCCCGCGCGGCGGCAAGCGCGACGGCCTCGTGCAGACCATGGCCAAGTCGGCGGTGCGGACCATGGGCACCTCGGTCGGCAAGGAAATCCTGCGCGGCGTGCTGGGCGGCATCTTCGGCGCCAAGAAGCGCTGAGCCAGCCGGGCCCCGCTGGCTGGCTACCAGCGCAGCAGGCGCGGCCCGAGCACGGCGCCCACCAGCACCGGCAGCCCGATGCCGCTCACGTACCAGACCGCGAGGAAAGGTGCCGTCAACTCCATGCAGTGCAGCGCATAGACCGCCGCACCCACCCCGCCGGCCAGCGCACCGGCGGCCGCACCGGCCAGCGCAGGCCGCGTGGGCGCCAGCCCCTTCAGGGCCAGCAGCGCCGCCGCAAAGACCGGCAGCGCCATGAGCCCGATGCTGACCGCGCAAACGCGCCACGACTCGCCCATGAGCAAGGGCATGCGCTCTTCGGCCGGCGCGTTGAACCAGGCCAGCGCCGCCATCACCCACACGGCAAGCACCGGCACCGCGATGCCGATCCAGGCGCGCCGCACCGGCACGCCCGGCCGCGCGAGGCGCTGCACCACCACGAAGGCGGCCGCCGCAATGCACAGCGGAAACAGCACCTTGACCCAGAACATCGGCCAGAACATGGCTTGCACCAGGTCGCGGCGCAATCCGTATTCGGTGAACAGGATCGCGAACGACAGCGGCAGCCCGGCGAGCAGCGCAAGGGCCAGGCGGCGCCCTGCGGCGCGGCGCGGCGCGGGCGAGGCGCCGGCCGCCAGCATGGCCACGAGATCGTCGGTCTTCATGGCGCACGGCTCCTGAGCCTGGCGGCAAGCGCCTTGAGTCCGCGGTGGATGCCCACCTTCACGGCCGATTCGGACATGCCGGTGAGGCTTGCCGTCTCGGCCACCGAGAGGCCTTCGAGCTTCACGTGCACGATCGGCAGGCGCTGGCGGTCCGGCAGGGTCTGCAGCAGGCCGCCCAGGTCGCGCCGGGCATCGCTGGCCTCGATGGCCGATTCGGCGAACACCGCCAGGTCGTCGTCCAGCGGGTCATGCAGTGCTTCGCGCGCCGACTTGGCGCGCAGCAGGTCGATCATCTTGTAGCGCGCAATCGCATGCACCCAGGCCGTCAGCGGCTGGTCGCTCTGGTAGGTGTGGCGCTGGTTGTGCATGGCGAGCAGGCATTCCTGGACAAGGTCTTCCACTTCATCGGGCCAGCCGAACAGGCGCTTGCCCAGAAAGGCGCGCAGATGCGCGCTGAGTTTTTGCAGAAATTCGCGATAGGCGGCCGCGTCGCCGTCCAGGCCGCGCAGGAACAGGCTGCGCAGCGCGGCTTCGGCGTCGCTTGTTCGCGAACTGCTGTCCATTGTGTTTCGTGCCATCGGACCGGCTGGTTACAGCCCTTTCGGAAAAAAGATCCCGCCGGATTGTGCCGTGCCCGGCGCAGACGCCGGATGCGTCCTCGGCTAAGCTCCCCCGAACCCATGGAAGGAGCGCCCCATGCAACCTGCCGGTCCATGCCTTCGTGCCCTTGAACAGTCCGCCGCCCGGAGCTGACGCCGATGCTGGCCGGGCTGGTTTCGCACCCCTGGGCCTATCCGGCGCTGGAGACGGCGCACATCGTCGGCATTGCGCTGCTGTTCGGCGGGCTGCTGGTGTTCGAACTGCGCGTGCTCGGCCTGGGCCGGGAGTTGCCGCAAAGGCAGTTGGCGCGCCTGACGCTGCTGCCGGCGCTCGTCGGCTTCGGCCTGTGCGCCGCGACCGGCCTCACGATGTTTTCCACGCAGCCCGGCGAGCTGCTGGCCAATTCCGCCTTCCGCATCAAGCTCTTGCTGATCGGCCTGGCGGGCGCCAACGCGATCTGGTTCCATCTTCGGGGCGGCCTGGCCGCCACCGGCGCGATGTCCAGGGCGCAATGCCTGCTGTCGCTGGGGTTTTGGCTCGCTGTCATCATCTGCGGGCGTTGGATTGCCTACGTCTGAGCAAGGAGACCGAGATGATCGAGAGACGCTTGTTCGTTGCCGGCTCGCTGGGCCTGGCCCTGCCCTCCTGGGCGCACCACGGATGGAGCAGCTTCGACCAGGACCGCCCGCTCTACCTGGAGGGGCGCGCGACCAAGGTCATGTGGCGCAATCCGCATGGCGAGGTGGAGCTTGAACTGCCCGAGAACCCCACCCTGCCGGCCGACCTGAAGCAGCGCCCGCTGCCCAGGCAAAGCGCGAACGTCGATGGCCCCGCGCTGCTGGCCAAGGCGCAGCTGCCGACGCGGCGCGACCGCAAGTGGCTGATCGAACTCGCACCGCTCACGCGGCTGCAGGCCTGGGGGGTCGAGGAGATCAAGCCCGGCACCCCGGTGGCCGCGCTGGGTTTCACCTACACCGGTGAAAAAGGCGATCCGGTGCTGCGCGCCGAATACCTGTTCGTCGGCGGCAAGGCCTACGGCCTGCGCTCCTCGCCGGCCTGATCGGCGCACCGGCCGCGGCGCCATGGCCGCGGCCCCCGGCGGCATTGACGACCCTCGCGCCCTGCTTGCCAGCCGCGCGAGTGATCGGTACATTGCATTTTTTGAGGGCCTCCAATGTCCGCAGATAGCACAGCGACCCCTTCCGAAATTCCCGAGATTTCCGCGATCCCCGCCGTCCCTGCGACTTCAGCGATCTCCGTCTCGCCCCTTCCCCCGCTCCACCCTTCCTCGTCGACCGGCCACATCCGGCTGACCTCCCATGCCGGCGGCTTCGGCGCATTGCCCATCCGCTGGGGCGCGGCCACCGCCGCCGAGCGCGGACCCGTGGTCGGCACCACCACGAAGCGGGCGCACCGCAACGTCATCGGCACGCACAGCGGCTCCTACAGCGTCTATCGCGCATTGGCCGTGGCGGCCGGCGCGCTCAAGCGCGAGCACAAGGCCGACCTGACCAACACCGCGCCCACCGACGTGATCGGCCCGTACCCGCAGTGGAGCGAGCCCGGACGCATCGTCTCGCTCGACCCCTGGGGCGCGCTGGTGGCCGATGTGTTCTCCACGGAACTGGCCGCGGGCTACGACATCCGCCCGACCATCGCGATCACCAAGGCCCACGTGATCCTGCCCGAGGTGATCGAGGCGCTGCAGAGCGGCCGCCTCAAGGCCGACGGCCACTTCCTCACCGCCGGCGGCGCAGCCATGGTGACCAAGGCCGCCATCGAGCCCGTGTGGTACCTGCCCGAGGTGGCGCGGCGCTTCGGCTGCTCCGAAACCGACCTGCGCCGCACGCTGTTCGAGGAAACCGGCGGCATGTACCCCGAGCTCGTCACGCGCTCCGACCTCGAGGTGTTCCTGCCACCCATCGGCGGGCAGACGCTCTACATCTTCGGCAACCCGCGCGACCTCGCCAACCCCGAGGTCGAGCTGACGGCGCGCATCCACGACGAATGCAACGGCTCCGACGTGTTCGGCTCCGACATCTGCACCTGCCGCCCCTACCTCACGCACGCCATCGAGGAATGCATCCAGGGCGCGCAACGCGGCGGCGTGGGCCTCATCGCCTACTCGCGCAAGGAAGGCCGCGCGCTCGGCGAGGTGACCAAGTTCCTGGTCTACAACGCGCGCAAGCGCCAGGTCGGCGGCGACACGGCCGACCAGTATTTCGCGCGCACCGAATGCGTGGCCGGCGTGCAGGACATGCGCTTCCAGGAACTGATGCCCGACGTCTTCCACTGGCTCGGCATCAAGAAGATCCATAGGCTCGTGTCGATGAGCAACATGAAGTTCGACGCCATCACCGGTTCGGGCATCGAGATCGGCGAGCGCGTGAACATTCCGGACGAACTGATTCCGGCCGACGCCCGCGTCGAGATGGACGCCAAGATGGCCGCCGGCTATTTCACGCCCGGCCCGGTGCCGGACGCCGAGGAACTCAAGAAGGCCAAGGGCCGGGGATTGAGCGAATGAGCAACAGCAAGGAAAACAGCAGCAGCGACCACCTGCCCGCCGACGGCTCGGGCAGCCTGCCACCGGGCGGCGCGGGCGACATCGACCCGGCGATCGAGTTCGCGCCCGACACCAGCCATCCCGCGGGCGCCGCCACGGTGCTGCGCACCACCGCCGCCATCCGCGAGCGCGCGGCCGCGCTGCTGGCGCGCGCGCGCCGGGGCGAGTCGCAGTGGTTCCGCATCGCCGGCAGCGACGTGCTCGAAGACGCGGCGCGCACCGTGGCCGAAGTCACGCGCGAGCGCTACCCCTGGGACACCATTCCGTACCACAGCCGCTGGCGCCACTTCGAGGCCGGCGGCGTCGACCGGCTGAAGCAGCTCGATGAACTGCTCGGCAAGGGCGTTGATGCGCGGCAGCGCGCCAGCGCCCACATCGACCTCGTGCTGGTGAGCGTGCTGCTCGATGCCGGCGCCGGGCCCGGCTGGCACTACACCGAGCCCGCCACCGGCGAGCGCTACACGCGTTCCGAGGGCCTGGCCGTCGCGAGCTTCCATGCCTTCACGAGCGGGCTGTTCTCGTCCAACCCCGACCATCCGCTGCAGGTCGATGCCGCCGGCCTGCGCGGACTGGTGACCGACCGGCTCGGCGACGCCTTCCAGGTCAGCGACGTCAATCCGCTGGTGGGCCTGGCCGGCCGCGCGGTGCTGCTGCGCCGGCTCGGCGAGGCGATGAGCGAGCAGCCCGAGACCTTCGGCGACGAGGGCCGGCCCGCCGGCATGTTCGATGCGCTGGTCGCCCCGTTCGGCGCGGCCGCGCCGCCCACGGCCGAGATCACGGCGCACCAGATCCTTTCGCTGCTGCTCGAGACGCTCTCGCGCATCTGGCCCTCGGCCAACGCCATCGACAGCATCGCACTCGACGGCAGCGACACCACGGGCGGCATCGGCTCGAGCGACCCGGCGCTCGCGCTGGGCGACTGCTGGCGCCACGGCGCGGTGCGCGGCCCCGGCCTCACCAACGGCTGGATGCCGTTCCACAAGCTGTCGCAGTGGCTCACCTATTCACTGCTCGAACCCTTCGAGCGGGCCGGCGTGAAGGTGCGCCACCTCGACGCGCTCACCGCTTTGCCCGAATACCGCAACGGCGGCCTGCTGATCGACAGCGGCGTGATCGTGCCGAAGGACCCGGCCTTTCTTTCGCGCACCTGGAAGGCCGGCGACGAGTTCATCGTCGAATGGCGTGCCCTCACCGTGGCGCTGCTCGACGAACTGGCGCCGCGCGTGCGCAAGATCCTCGACCGCACCGACGAAGAGCTGCCGCTGGCCTGCGTGCTCGAGGGCGGCACCTGGGCCGCGGGGCGCGTGCTGGCACAGCGCTTGCGAGACGGATCGCCACCGCTCCTGATCGAAAGCGACGGCACCGTCTTTTAGACTCGCGGGTCCATTCAGCAACGGCAGAAAAACCAAATGAGCAACGTCCACCTCGTCGACCACCCCCTCGTCCAGCACAAGCTCACGCTGATGCGCCGCAAGGACGCCTCCACCAACAGCTTCCGCCGGCTCCTGAACGAAATCAGCATGCTCATGGCCTACGAGGTCACGCGCGACATGCCGATGCAGGACATCGAGGTCGAGACCCCGCTCGAAACCATGCAGGCCAAGGTCATCGACGGCAAGAAGCTGGTGCTGGTGTCGATCCTGCGCGCGGGCACCGGCATCCTGGACGGCATGCTCACGGTGGTGCCGGGCGCGCGCGTCGGCCACATCGGCCTGTACCGCGACCCCAAGACGCTCACGGCCGTCGAGTACTACTTCAAGATGCCCGGCGAGATGGAGAACCGCGACGTGATCGTGGTCGACCCGATGCTGGCCACCGGCAACTCGGCGGTGGCCGCGGTCGAGCGGCTCAAGGAACTCAACCCCAAGTCGATCAAGTTCGTCTGCCTGCTCACCTGCCCCGAAGGCCTCGCGACCATGCAGAAGGCCCACCCCGACGTGCCGGTCTACACCGCGGCGATCGACCGGGAGCTCAACAGCCATGGGTACATCCTGCCGGGCCTCGGCGACGCGGGCGACAGGATTTTCGGCACTAAGTGAGGCCCCCGGCGGCCGACACGCTGTCCCTCGGGCAGCGACAAGAAGATTTCCATACCTCGAGGAGAAGCACCGTGACAGCACGCCGTCAGTTGATCATTCGTTCCGCCGCCATGGCCGCAGCAGCGCTTGCGGCCGGCACGCCCGGCTTCGCGCTCGCGCAGGCCAAGCTCAAGGTGGCGGCGGTGTACACCGTGCCCTTCGAGCAGCAATGGGTCGGCCGTATCCACAAGGCGCTCAAGGCGGCCGAGGCGCGCGGCGAGATCGAATACAAGGCCACCGAGAACGTCAGCAACGCCGACTACGAGCGTGTGATGCGCGAGTACGCCACCGGCGGCAACCAGCTGATCCTCGGCGAGGTCTTCGGCGTGGAAGCGGCGGCGCGCAAGGTCGCGAAGGACTTTCCCAAGGTCGCCTTCCTCATGGGCTCCTCGCTCAAGCCGCAGGCGCCCAACTTCAGCGTGTTCGACAACTACATCCAGGAGCCGGCCTACCTGAGCGGCATGGTGGCCGGCGGCATGACCAAGACCAACCGCATCGGCATGGTCGGCGGCTTTCCGATTCCTGAAGTGAACCGGCTCATGAACGCCTTCATGGCGGGCGCGAAGGAAACCAACCCGAAGGTCGAATTCAGCGTGAGCTTCATCAACAGCTGGTTCGATCCGCCCAAGGCCAAGGAAGCGGCCTTCGCGATGATCGACAAGGGCGCCGACGTGATGTACGCCGAGCGCTTCGGCGTCTCGGACGCGGCCAAGGAAAAAGGCAAGCTCGCCATCGGCAACGTGATCGACACGCAGGCGCAGTACCCCGACACGGTGGTGGCTTCGGCGCTGTGGAACTTCGAGCCCTCGGCCGACCGCGCGATCAAGCTCGTGAAGGAAGGCAAGTTCACCGCCGAGGACTACGGCCCCTACTCGATGATGAAGCACAAGGGCTCCGAACTCGCGCCGCTGGGCACCTTCGAGAAGAAGGTGCCGGCGGACATCGTCGCCAAGGTCAAGGCCAAGCAGGCCGACATTCTCTCGGGCAAGGTCACCATCAAGGTCGACGACTCGCAGCCCAAGTCGACCGCGAAGTGAAGGGCCCGATGACGATGCGCTGGCGCTCTCTTCTCGCGGCCGGCGTGCTGGCCTTCGGCCTCGCGGGCTGTGCCGGTGTCTACAAGAGCCCGGGCGCCGCCG
This sequence comes from Variovorax sp. 01N425, assembly GCF_056399465.1. Classification (NCBI taxonomy): domain Bacteria; kingdom Pseudomonadati; phylum Pseudomonadota; class Betaproteobacteria; order Burkholderiales; family Comamonadaceae; genus Variovorax; species Variovorax sp. 01N425. Next base: position 170,481 of record NZ_JBFTRJ010000015.1, read on the forward strand.
ACGGCAGCGTGCGGCTGGACGACACGCCGCGCATCGCGGTGGTCTCGGCCTTCCAGCCCGAGCTCACGCTGCTGCTGAACCGGCTCCAGCAGCCGGCCAAGCACAGCGTCAACGGCGTCGAGTTCACCACCGGCACGCTCGAAGGCAAGCCGGTGGTGCTGTTTCTCTCCGGCATCAGCATGACCAACGCGACGATGAACACGCAGCTGGTGCTCGACCGCTTTCGCGTCACCCACATCGTGTTCAGCGGCATCGCGGGCGGCGTGAATCCGCAGCTGCACGTGGGCGACGTCACGGTGCCCGCGCAATGGGGCCAGTACCTCGAAGTGCTGATGGCGCGCGAAACCGCGCCGGGCAAGTTCACCGCGCCGCCCTTCATCACCGATGCCACGCTGCCCAACTTCGGCATGATGCATCCGCGCCCGGTGGAAGTGCGCTCCGCGGCACATCCGCAGATCGTGCGCAAGTTCTGGTTCGAGGCGGACCCGAAGATGCTCGAGGTGGCGCGCAGCATCCGCAATGTCGACCTGGCGAACTGCAGCGCCGGCAAGTGCCTGGCGCGCAAGCCCCATCTGGTCGTCGGCGGCAACGGCGTCTCGGGCCAGGCCTTCATGGACAACAAGGCCCTGCGCGAATACACCTTCAAGACCTTCCAGGCCAACGTGCTCGACATGGAAACGGCGGCCGTGGGCATGGTGGCCTACAGCAACGGCGTGCCCTACATCGCCTTCCGCTCCCTCAGCGACCTGGCGGGCGGCGGCGAAGGCGAGAACGAGATGGGCACCTTCATGGGCATTGCGGCCGACAACTCGGCCAAGGTGATGCTGGCGTTCCTGGCTGCATGGAAATGATCCTGCCTTTTCTCCCTCCCCTTCCGGGGGCGGGTTGGGGTGGGGGCACGCGGCCTTCGATCGATCACCATGGCGCTGCGGGCGCTGCCCGCCCCCATCCCGGCCTTCCCCCGGAAGGGGAAGGAGCAAGACCTTCATGAACAGCACGACCGTCCTGCGCCTCCAGCGCATCACCAAGCGCTTCGGCACCCTCGTCGCGAACGACGCCATCTCCCTCGACCTGCACGCGGGCGAAGTGCTCGCGCTGCTGGGCGAGAACGGCGCGGGCAAGTCGACGCTCATGTCCATCCTGTTCGGCCACTACGTCGCGGACGAAGGCGGCATCGAAGTCTTCGGCGCGCCGCTGCCGCCGGGCAATCCCAAGGCGGCGCTGGCCGCGGGCGTGGGCATGGTGCACCAGCACTTCACGCTGGCCGACAACCTCAGCGTGCTCGACAACGTGATGATGGGCACCGAACCGCTCTGGCGCCCGGTCTCGCGCCGGGCGGCCGCACGCGCGAAGCTGCTCGAGGTGGCACGGCGCTTCGGCCTGCCGGTGCAGCCCGACGCGAAGATCGGCAGCCTCTCGGTCGGCGAACGGCAGCGCGTCGAGATCCTGAAGGCGCTGTACCGCGGCGCGCGCATCCTGATCCTCGACGAGCCGACCGCCGTGCTCACGCCGCAGGAAAGCGAAGCGCTGTTCGCCACGCTCGCGCAGATGGTGGCGCAGGGCCTGTCGGTGATCTTCATCAGCCACAAGCTGGGCGAGGTGCTGCGCGTGTCGCAGCGCATCGCGGTGCTGCGCGGCGGCAAGCTGGTGGCCGAGGCGCGCACCGCCGAAACCACGCAGGCGCAGCTCGCGCTGTGGATGGTCGGGCATGCCGTGGAGGCGCCGCAGCGCCGGCCCGCCAGGTCGGTGGGCGACGCGGTCTGCGTGCTCGACCATGTGAGCACCGCGTCGGACAAGGACCAGGCGCAGAACCGGCTGCGCGAGGTGTCGCTCACGCTGCGCGCCGGCGAAATCACCGCCATCGCGGGCGTCTCGGGCAACGGCCAGGTGGCGCTGGCCGAACTGCTGTGCGGCACGCGCCGCGCCACCTCGGGCACGGCCCTGCTGATGGGCCGCGCGCTGCCGCCCTCGCCCGCACGGCTGGTGCAGCGCGGCGTCGCGCGCATTCCCGAGGACCGGCACGCGGTCGGCGTGGTCGGCGACCTGCCGGTGTGGGAGAACGCGGTGTCGGAACGGCTGCGCAGCCCCGTCTTCTCGCGCTGGTCGTGGTTCGTGCGGCGTGCGGCCGCGCGGCTGCATGCAGGGCGCATCGAAAAGGCGTTCGACGTGCGCGGCGCGGGGCTGATGGCGCCGGCCCGTTCGCTTTCGGGCGGCAACATGCAGAAGCTGATCCTCGGGCGCGCGCTGCTGGCGCCCGAGCAGGACGAAGAAGACCCGGACAACAGGAAATACCCGACGCGTGCGCCGCGCCTGATCGTTGCGCACCAGCCGACCTGGGGCCTGGACATCGGCGCCGTCGCCTATGTGCAGCAGCAACTCATTGCCGCGCGCGATGCGGGTGCGGCGGTGCTGGTGATTTCCGACGACCTCGACGAGGTGCTCGCGCTCGGCGATCGCGTGGCCGTGATGCACGGCGGCCACCTCGGCGAAGCGCGCCCGGCCGCGGCTTGGACGCGCGAAGCCATCGGGCTGGCGATGGCCGGCGCGGCGGCGCAGCAGCAGCAGCAGCAGCGCGCAGGGACTACGCCATGATGCGGCTCGAACGGCGCCACCAAAGCTCGCGCGCCGCGCTGGTGCTGGCACCCATCGGCGCAGTGGCCTTCACCATGGTGGTGAGCGCGCTGCTCGTGCTCTGGGCCGGTGCGCCGGTCGGCCGCACCTACGCATTGCTGCTGCAGGGCGGCTTCGGCTCGGTGTTCGCGTGGAGCGAAACGCTGACGCGCGCCATTCCACTGATCCTCACCGGCTTGGCCGCGACCGTCGCCTTCAAGGCGCGGCTTTTCAACATCGGCGCCGAGGGTCAGCTGTTCGCGGGTGCCCTCGCCGCCGTGGCCGTGGGCGGCATGCATGGCGGCACGGGTTTCGAGCTGCCGCCCTGGCTGCTGTTCCCGCTGATGATGCTGGCCGCCGCCGCGGCGGGCGCCCTGCTGCTGCTCGGCCCGGCGCTCATGAAGAACAGGCTCGGCGTCGACGAGGTGGTGACCACGCTGCTGATCAACTTCATCGTGCTGCTCGGCGTGTCGGCGCTGCTCGACGGGCCGATGAAGGACCCGAGCGCCATGGGCTGGCCGCAGAGCGTGTCGCTGCAGGCCGAGCTCGAACTCGGCAAGCTCGTTGCGCAGACCCGCGTGCACACCGGACTCGTCTGGGCCGTGTCGCTCGCGGTGATGGTGTGGGCGATCTTCAAGTACACGGTGCTGGGCTTCGACATCCGCGCGGTGGGCGCCAATGCGCGCGCCGCCGCCTTCGCCGGCGTGCCGGTCACGCGCACGGTGGTGACGGTGGCGCTGCTCTCGGGTGCGCTGGCGGGCCTTGCGGGTGCCATCGAAGTGGCGGGACGCACCAGCTATGTCACGCTCGACATGTCGCCGGGCTACGGCTACACGGGCATCGTGATCGCGATGCTCGCGGGGCTGCATCCGCTGGGCGTGATCGCCGCGGGCGTGTTCGTGGCCGGCGTGCTGGTCGGCGCCGACACCATGAGCCGCGCCGTGGGCGTGCCGACCTACATCGCCGACGTGATCGTCGCGGCCTCGCTTGTCGCGGTGCTGGTGGCGACGCTGCTCACGCAATACCGGGTGCGGATGAAATGACCGAGTTGGCGCCTGCGCATTTGCTCCTTCCCCCGCCGGGGGAAGGCTGGGATGGGGGCATCGGCGCCCACATCGAGCGCCGCGTGCCCCCACCCCCACCCTCCCCCGGAAGGGGAGGGAGAAACACCAGATGACAGACCTGCTCGACATCCTGACCAATCCGGCGTTCTGGGTCGCGGTGCTGCGCATCGCCACGCCGCTGATCCTCGGCACGCTGGGCGTGCTGCTGTGCGAGCGCGCGGGCGTGCTCAACCTCGGCATCGAGGGAATCATGGTCGCGGGCGCCTTCACCGGCTGGCTCGCGGTGTATGCGGGCGCGCCGCTCTGGGCCGGAGTGGGCGTCGCCGCGCTCACGGGCATGGTGTTCGGGCTGCTGCATGCCTTTCTCACGGTGGGCCTGGCGCTGTCGCAGCACGTCTCGGGGCTGGGCATCACGCTGCTGGCCACGGCGCTCAGCTACTTCGGCTACCGCGTGAGCTTTCCGAAGGTGAACACGCCGCCGACCATCGCGCCCTTCGCGCCGATGGAGTGGCTGCCGGTGCCCATCCTCAATGCGCAGACCGCGCTCACGCTGTTCGCGCTGCTGCTGGTGCCGGCGATCGCCTGGGTGCTGTACCGCACGCCGCTCGGGCTCGCCGTGCGCATGGTGGGCGAGAACCCGCAGGCCGCCGAGAGCCAGGGCGTGTCGGTCGCGGCCACGCGCACCGGCGCCATTGTGGCGGGCTCGGCGCTGATGGGCGTGGCCGGCGCCTTCCTCACGCTCTCGGCCTTCAACGCCTTCTTCTTCAACATGGTGAACGGCCGCGGCTGGATCTGCGTGGCGCTGGTGGTGTTCGCCTCTTGGCGGCCGGGCAAGGCCCTGCTCGGCGCGCTGCTGTTCGCGTTCTTCGATGCGCTGCAGCTGCGGCTGCAACAATCGGGCGATGCCGTGCTGCCCTACCACATCTACCTGATGCTGCCGTACCTGCTCTCGATCCTCGCGCTGGTGCTGGTGGCGCGCAAGGCCAGCTATCCGCAGGCGCTGATGAAGCCCTATCGCAAGGGGGAGCGTTGATCATGGCGAAGACAGGCGCTGCAACCTTGCTCGCGGCCGCGCTGTCGCTGTGCGCCGCCGGCGCGCACGCGCTGGGCAGCGACCACGGCTACGACGGCTTCAAGACACCCGATGCGGTCAGCTGGGTTCAGCTGTGCGGCGCCTGGGGCAAGGACCACCAGGGCACGTACCGGGTGATCCATGCCAGCCAGGACGCGCAGTCCTTTCTCTACGTGCAGTGGATGGCGCGCGATGCCAACGGCCGCCTGAACGCCGCACACACCGCAGCCATCTCCGAACTGGACAACGACCACGCGGAAATCGCCCTGACCGACCTCGGCTGCCGCGCCACGCCGCGCGGCATCGTGGTGACGGCGCGCGCCGCCTCCGGCCACGACGACAAGCTGCGCCGCGTGACCATCGAGGCGGGGCCGGCGCCGGGGCAGTACCGGTATCGGGCGCAGCGCACGCGCTGAACGAATTTCCTTCACGACCACCCGCGCAGCACCGCCCGCGCAAACGAAAATCCCCGCACCCGCTTCCGGAGACCCTCACGATGCTCGACCTCCTCGTCATCAACGCCACCCTCCCCGACGGCCGCTCGGGCATGTCGATTGCCGTGCAGGGCGGCCGCATTGCCGAAGTCACCGCCGGGCTCGACGCGCCGGCGCTCGACAAGCTCGATGCCCAGGGCCTGCTGGTTGCGCCGCATTTCGTCGATCCGCACTTCCACATGGACGCCACGCTGAGCTATGGCCTTCCGCGCATCAACCAGAGCGGCACCTTGCTCGAAGGCATTGCGCTGTGGGGCGAACTCAAGCCGCTGCTCACGGCCGACGCACTCATCGAGCGTGCGCTGGCGTATTGCGACTGGGCGGTGGCCAAGGGCCTGCTGGCCGTGCGCTCGCATGTGGACACGAGCGACCCGAGCCTGCTCGCGGTCGATGCGCTGCTCGAGGTCAAGCGCAAGGTCGCGCCGTACCTCGACCTGCAGCTCGTGGCCTTTCCGCAGGATGGCGTGCTGCGCTCGGCAGGCGGCGTCGACAACCTGAAGCGCGCGCTCGACAAGGGCGTGGACGTGGTCGGCGGCATTCCGCATTTCGAGCGCACCATGGCCGATGGCGCCGCCAGCGTGAAGCTGCTGATGGAGCTGGCGGCCGAGCGCGGCAAGCTGGTCGACATGCACTGCGACGAGTCGGACGATCCGCTCTCGCGCCACATCGAAACCCTGTCGGCCGAGACCTGGCGCCTCGGCATGCAGGGCCGCGTGACCGGCTCGCACTGCACCTCGATGCATTCGATGGACAACTACTACGCGAGCAAGCTGCTGCCGCTGATCGCGCAGAGCGGCGTCAGCGTGGTTTCCAACCCGCTCATCAACATCACGCTGCAGGGCCGCCACGACAGCTATCCCAAGCGCCGCGGCATGACGCGCGTGCCCGAGCTGATGGCCGCCGGCGTGAACGTCGCCTTCGGCCACGACTGCGTGATGGACCCGTGGTACGGCATGGGATCGGGCGACATGCTCGAAGTAGCGCACATGGGCCTGCACGTGGCGCAGATGACCAGCCAGGCCGGCATCCGCCAGTGCTTCGACGCGGTGACCACGAACGCCGCGCGCGTGATGCACCTCGAAGGCTACGGCCTCGAGGCGGGCTGCGACGCGAGCTTCGTGCTGCTGCAGGCGCGCGACCCGGTCGAAGCGATCCGGCTGCGCGCGACGCGGCTCAAGGTGTTCCGCAAGGGGCGCCTGCTGGCGGAAACGCCGGCCGCGACGGCCGCGCTGCACCTGCCGGGGCGCGCGCAGTCCACCAGCTGGATGAGCCGCAAGTCCTAGCGCCTCAGGCTTCGGGCGCGATGGCCTCGGCGTACTCGTAGAGTGCGCCCAGGATCTCTTCGCCCCGCTCGTCCGCGGTTTCGGACAGCGCATCGACTTCGCTGAACAGCATCTCGATGGTGCGCGCCCCGCCCTCGCCCTTGAAGAGCCGCGCGGCGCGCAGCGCCTCCCAGCGTTCGGCCTCTTCCGAGCTGAGCAGCTCGGGCCAGTTGCGCGCGCGGTAGCGAAAGAGGATTTCCTCGAGCCGCCCGTCGTCGAAACCGGTGCGATCCTTGGCGAGCTCCTCGGGCGACAGCGCGCGCAGCTGGTTCAGGCGGCGCCGGTCGCCGTTGCCGACGAAGCCGCCGTAGAGGTCTTCATCGACATCGGGCACCGCCTCCTTGGGCCGCGCGTACACCTGCGACCAGATGGCGCTCATGTCGGGCAGGTCGCGCGCGATGGCCGCGTGGCGCAGCGCCGCGTCAAGGTCGACGTTCCAGCGCTCGGCCATGGCGGGCGCCAGCGTGCGCAGGTTGCCGACCACCATCGGCGACTTGTTGAGGTGGATGCCCTTGACCGGCAGGCGGACCACGCCTTCGGGCAGGTCGGCGGTGCGCGTGAACAGGCGCAGGCGCAGGGTCTCGACGTCGAGGTCGCGCAGCTCGCTGGGGTCGTGGGCCAGGTCCCAGGCGATCAGTTCGTTCTTGTTGGTCGGATGGCTCGCGAGCGGCCACATCACGCCGAGGCAGCCGCGCTCGACCGGGAACATGCCCGACACGTGCAGGAAAGGCCGCGCCGTCTCGCGCATGGCCGGCAGGCCGAGCTCGCTGGCGACGCGGTCCTTCTTGTGCAGGCCGAAGGCGAATTCGAAGAGCTTGGGCTGGCGCTCGCGAATGAGCCGCGCCAGCGCGATGGTGGCGCGCACGTCGGACAGCGCATCGTGCGCGGACTCGTGCAGCAGGCCGTTGGCGCGCGCCAGGTCCTCGAGCTTGAAGCTGGGCTTGCCGTCTTCCTTCTTCGGCCACTCGATGCCGTCGGGCCGCAGCGCGTAGGTCAGGCGCACCACGTCCAGCAGGTCCCAGCGGCCGCAGTCGTTCTGCCATTCGCGGGCGTACGGGTCGATCAGGTTGCGCCAGAACAGGAAGCGCGTGACCTCGTCGTCGAAGCGGATGGTGTTGTAGCCCACGCCGATGGTGCCGGGCTGCGAGAAGGCCTTCTCGATCTGCGCGGCGAAGGCGTGCTCGGGAATGCCGCGCTCCAGGCAGAGCTGCGGCGTGATGCCGGTGATCAGGCAGGCCTCGGGGCTGGGCAGGTAGTCGGGCGCCGGCTTGCAATAGATCATCAGCGGCTCGCCGATCTCGTTGAGCTCGGCGTCGGTGCGGATGGCGGCGAACTGCGATGGCCGGTCGCGGCGCGGCACGGCGCCGAAGGTTTCGTAGTCGTGCCAGAGAAAGGTGTGGTTCATTCAGAGCAAGGGGGAAAACAATCGTGCAAGCGCGTCGCCGAGGCGGCGCCAGAAACTCTGCGGCCGGTGGGCGCGCACTGCGCCGGAGCTGTGCAGGTCGGTCTCGAACTGCGCGGCCAGGGGGCGTGCCAGCTCGGGGCCGTAGACCACCGCGCTCACTTCGAAATTGAGCCTGAAGCTGCGGTTGTCGAAATTCGCGGTACCGATCATCGCGCAATGGTCGTCGACCACCAAGGTCTTGGAATGCAGCATGCGCGCCTTGTATTCCCAGACCTTGACTCCCGACGCAATCAGCTCGTCGAAGTAGGAGCGCGCGGCCGCGCTCACAATGGCCGAATCGCTGCGCCGCGGCACCAGCAGGCGCACATCCACGCCGCGCAGCGCCGCGCTGGTGAGCGCCATCATGGCGGGCTCGCCGGGCACGAAGTACGGCGTGGTGAGCCAGGCCCGCTCGCTCGCCGAATGGATCGCCTCCACGTGCATGCGGTGGATGGGTTCCAGCATGTTGTCGGGGCCGCTGGTCACGATCTGCACGGGAATGTCGCCGGCCTCGACCTGCGGCAGCATGGCGCCCATCAGGTGGTCGATGTCGCGCAGGTCTTCGCCGGTGGCATAGGTCCAGTCCTCCAGGAAGGTGGTCTGCAGCCAGCGCACCGCGCTGCCCTCGATGCGCAGGTGGACGTCATGGTAGGCGTCGGGCCGGGTGCGTTTGTCTTCCTCGTCGGTGATGTTGACGCCGCCGGTAAAGCCCACGCGGCCGTCGCACACCACGATCTTGCGGTGGGTGCGGTAGTTGGTCACCGGGCGCAGGCGGCGGCCGATGCGCGTGTCGTGGAAGAGCGCAACCTGCACGCCCGCGGCATGCAGCGGCGCCATGAACTTGCGGCCGATGCGCTTGGAACCCAGTGCGTCGAGCAGCAGGCGCACGGACACGCCCTGGCCGGCGCGCTCCACCAGCAGGTCGCGCAGCGCGGTGCCGATCCTGTCGGGCTCGAAGATGTAGTACTCGAGGTGAACGTGGTCGCGCGCCGCGCGCACCGCGTCGAAGATGGCGTCGAAGGTGCGCGCGCCGCCCGAGAGCAGCGCCACGCCCGTCGCGCTGGAAACCGGCAGCCCGCAGGCCGCGGTGCCCAGCCGCGCCATCTGCTGCAGCGCCGGCGGCGCGTTCTGCGCCGCGTCGCGCAGCCGCGCCAGGTCGGCCTGCGTGTGCGCGCTGGCCCGGCTGCGCAGGCGCTTGACGCGCTGCTTGCGCAGGCGCTGCGGCCCGAGGAAGTAATAGATGACGAAGCCCGCGAACGGCAGCAGCGCGAGCGACAGGATCCAGCTCATGGTGGACACCGGCGCACGCTTCTGCATCACGATCCAGACCGACAGCACGGCGATATAGCCGCTCCAGGCCAGAGAGAGGCCGGTTTTCCATTCCTGACTGAGCTCGGGGAGGATCAAAGTAAGACTGCGTACGAATAGATTCCGGCCAAAAAAAAAGCCGGCAGCGAATGCTACCGGCCTTTTGGGTACTGCCAGGGACAGCGCGGAACCGGCCTTGCCGGTCCGCCTTATCCGGCAGCGGCTTCTTCGGCTTCCGGCTTGGACTTGCCTTCCTTCTTCGGCAGCGGCTGGATGTCCAGCTGCACTTCGCCCTTGTCGTCGATGTCGACCGACAGGCGGCCGCCATCGATCAGGCGTCCGAACAGCAGCTCGTCGGCCAGTGCACGGCGGATCGTGTCCTGGATCAGGCGCTGCATCGGGCGGGCGCCCATCAGCGGATCGAAGCCCTTCTTCGCCAGGTGCTTGCGCAGCCCGTCGCTGAACGTGACGTCGACCTTCTTCTCGGCCAGCTGCGTTTCCAGCTGCAGCAGGAACTTGTCGACCACGCGCAGGATGATCTGCTCGTCCAGCGCCTTGAAGCTCACGATCGCGTCCAGGCGGTTGCGGAACTCCGGCGTGAACAGGCGCTTGATGTCGGTCATCTCGTCGCCCGCCTGGCGCGGGTTGGTGAAGCCGATGGTCGCCTTGTTCATGGTCTCGGCACCCGCGTTGGTGGTCATCACGATGATCACGTTGCGGAAGTCGGCCTTGCGTCCGTTGTTGTCCGTCAGGGTGCCGTGGTCCATGACCTGCAGCAGCACGTTGAAGATGTCCGGATGCGCCTTCTCGATTTCGTCGAGCAGCAGCACCGCGTGCGGCTTCTTCGTGATGGCTTCGGTCAGGAGGCCGCCCTGGTCGAACCCGACGTAGCCCGGAGGCGCGCCGATCAGCCGGCTCACCGCATGGCGCTCCATGTATTCGGACATGTCGAAGCGGATGAGCTCGATGCCCATGATGTAGGCCAGCTGCTTGGCCGCCTCGGTCTTGCCGACGCCGGTGGGGCCGCTGAACAGGAACGAGCCGATCGGCTTGTCCTCGCGGCCGAGGCCCGAACGCGCCATCTTGACGGCGGAGGCCAGCACCTCGAGCGCCTTGTCCTGGCCGAACACCACGCTCTTGAGGTCGCGCTCGATGGTCTGCAGCTTGCCGCGGTCGTCGTTGCTGACGTTGGCCGGGGGAATGCGCGCGATCTTCGCGACGATGTCCTCGACCTCGGTCTTGCTGATGGTCTTCTTGCGCTTGTTGGCCGGCAGGATGCGCTGGGCAGCGCCGGCCTCGTCGATCACGTCGATGGCCTTGTCGGGCAGGTGGCGGTCGTTGATGTACTTGGCGCTCAGCTCGGCCGCAGCCTGCAGGGCCGCCACCGCGTACTTGACGCCATGGTGCTCTTCGAAGCGCGACTTCAGGCCCTTCAGGATGTCGACGGTTTCCTGCACCGTCGGCTCGACCACGTCGACCTTCTGGAAACGGCGCGACAGGGCCGCGTCCTTCTCGAAGATGCCGCGGTATTCGCTGAAGGTGGTGGCGCCGATGCACTTGAGCTGGCCGCTCGAGAGCGCCGGCTTCAGCAGGTTCGACGCGTCGAGCGTGCCGCCCGAGGCTGCGCCCGCACCGATCAGCGTGTGGATCTCGTCGATGAACAGGATCGCGTTCGGCTTGTCCTTGAGCGACTTGAGCACGCCCTTCAGGCGCTGCTCGAAATCGCCGCGGTACTTGGTGCCGGCCAAGAGCGCGCCCATGTCGAGCGAGTAGACCTGCGCCTCGGCGAGGATCTCGGGCACGTCGGTCTGCGTGATGCGCCAGGCCAGGCCCTCGGCGATCGCGGTCTTGCCCACGCCGGCCTCACCCACCAGAAGCGGGTTGTTCTTGCGCCGGCGGCACAGGATCTGGATGACGCGCTCGACCTCGTATTCGCGGCCGATCAGCGGATCGATCTTGCCGTCCTTGGCAAGCTGGTTGAGGTTCTGCGTGAACTGCTCGAGCGGCGAAGCCTTCTCGTTCTTTTCGGCGCCGCCCTCTTCGCCCTCGCCCGAAGGCGATTCGCTGCTGCCCTTGACGGCCTCGGGCGGATCGCTCTTCTTGATGCCGTGGGCAATGAAGTTCACCACGTCCAGGCGGGTCACGCCCTGCTGGTGGAGGTAGTACACCGCGTGCGAGTCCTTCTCGCCGAAGATCGCGACCAGCACGTTGGCGCCGGTGACTTCCTTCTTGCCGTTGCCGGTGGACTGCACGTGCATGATGGCGCGCTGGATCACGCGCTGGAACCCCAGCGTCGGCTGGGTGTCTACATCGTCGGTCCCCGCCACCTGGGGCGTGTTGTCCTTGATGAAGTTGGTGAGCGACGCCCGCAGGTCGTCGACGTTGGCCGAGCAGGCGCGCAGGACCTCTGCGGCGCTCGGGTTGTCCAGCAAAGCGAGCAACAGATGCTCCACGGTGATGAACTCGTGGCGCTGCTGCCTGGCCTCGACGAAGGCCATGTGCAAGCTGACTTCCAGTTCCTGGGCAATCATGTGATTTCCTTTTGCCTTGCTGTAAATAAATTCTCAGATGGGTTTGAGCGCGCGCAATTCAACTGGTTCACGCAATGGGTTCGCTGACGCATTGCAGCGGATGCCCGGCCTGGTGCGCGGCCTCCATCACCTGATTGACCTTGGTGGCCGCCAGGTCGCGGGAATAGACCCCACAAACGCCGCGGCCATCGAGGTGGATCTTGAGCATGATCTGGGTCGCGGTTTCGCGATCCTTGTTGAAATATTCCTGCAGCACGACGATCACGAACTCCATGGGCGTGTAGTCGTCGTTCAGCATGACGACCTGGTACATCTGGGGCGGCGCGGTTTTTTGCGGCCGCCGCTCCAGAACGACCGAATCTCCGTCGTCCCCGGCCGGTTTCTGGGCCGGCGGAGTGCTGGGAGTCTTGGGAATTCTCGTTGCCATAAAAAAGATTCTATAGAGCGTGCAAGCACCGTGCCGGCGCAAGAAGACTTGGTGGCGCGTATTCGACAAATCAAGGGGCTTGCGTCGTGCACGACACCACAGAGGATGCAAAAAAATCTGCCTTCCGCCTGCGCCGCAGCATAAATATTACGCGGCACCCGGCCGGAAAAAAATGGGTATTTGGCGCAAGGTGTGCCATTTCTCAACCTGGCCCGCCGTGCCGTGCCGGATGAAGAAAAGCCCTCGAGACCGGGCGGTCTCGAGGGCTTGGGCCGCGCGGCGCCGGAGCGCCGCTGCTCGCGCAATTACATGTGGTCGATCATGACCTGGCCGAAGCCCGAGCAGCTCACCTGCGTGGCGCCGTCCATCAGGCGGGCGAAGTCATAGGTGACCTTCTTGCTGGCAATCGACTTTTCCATCGAGCTGATGATCAGGTCGGCCGCTTCGGTCCAGCCCATGTGGCGCAGCATCATCTCGGCCGAGAGGATTTCGGAACCGGGGTTCACGTAGTCCTTGCCGGCGTACTTGGGAGCCGTGCCGTGGGTGGCTTCGAACATGGCGACGGTGTCGCTCAGGTTCGCGCCCGGGGCAATGCCGATGCCGCCCACCTGGGCTGCCAGCGCGTCGGACACGTAGTCGCCGTTCAGGTTGAGCGTGGCGATCACGCTGTATTCGGCGGGGCGCAGGAGGATCTGCTGCAGGAATGCGTCGGCGATGCTGTCCTTGACGGTGATTTCCTTGCCCGTCTTGGGATTCTTGAACTTCATCCAGGGGCCGCCGTCGATCAGCTCGGCGCCGAACTCCTTGGCCGCCAGGGCATAGGCCCAGTCGCGGAAGCCACCTTCGGTGAACTTCATGATGTTGCCCTTGTGCACGATCGTGACGCTGGGCTTGTCATTGTCCACCGCGTACTGCAGCGCCTTGCGCACGAGGCGCTCGGTGCCTTCCTTCGACACGGGCTTGACGCCGATGCCCGAGGTGTTGGGGAAGCGGATCTTCTTGACGCCCAGTTCGTCCTGCAGGAACTTGATGAGCTTCTTGGCCTTGTCGCTTTCGGCTTCGAACTCGATGCCGGCATAGATGTCTTCCGAGTTCTCGCGGAAGATGACCATGTTGGTCTTGTGCGGCTCGCGCACCGGGCTGGGCACGCCCTCGAAATACTGGATGGGGCGCAGGCAGACGTAGAGGTCGAGTTCCTGGCGCAGCGCAACGTTCAGCGAGCGGATGCCGCCGCCGACGGGCGTGGTGAGCGGACCCTTGATGGACACCACGTAGTCGCGCACGGCGTGCAGCGTTTCCTCGGGCAGCCAGACGTCGGGGCCGTAGACCTTGGTCGACTTTTCGCCGGCATAGACTTCCATCCAGTGGATCTTCTTCTTGCCGCCGTAGGCCTTGGCCACTGCAGCATCCACCACCTTGAGCATCACCGGAGTGATGTCCAGACCCGTGCCGTCGCCTTCGATGAAGGGAATGATCGGCTGATCAGGCACATTGAGCGAGTTGTCGGCGTTGACCGTGATCTTCTGGCCTTCGGCCGGGACTTTGATGTGCTGGTAGCTGGACATGAGGGGGAATGACTCCGGGAGTGACGTAATTCGGACGACTGTCTGCGAATTCAGACAGCGATGGGGAATCGCTGTACAGCCCGCGAACAAATCGCTGTACATTTTAGACGCAACCCATCAGCTGGCGTTTGTCAACCTAAGAGACAATGGTCTCGTTAGTGGCTGACCTTCTGCTCGCCGGGAGGCGTTTCCAACCAATTCTCGATAGAGGAATCATCAATGAGCAAAATTCTCGCAGTCATGATCGCTGGCCTGTTCGCCGCTGGCGCCTACGCCCAGAACCCCACCGGCACCACGCCCGAGCAAGGGAACGCCACCAACAGCAAGCCGCAAGCCCGCGCCGAAGCGAAGAAGGAAGCCAAGCCCGCAGGCCAAGTGGCTGCTCCCACTGGCGACATCGCCAAGACGCCCGAAGGCGGCACGTTCGGCGCCGACAAGGCTGGCGTTGCCGGCGAAAAGCGCGCCAAGACCCGCGACGACCGCCGCCGCAACAAGGATGGCAGCGTGAAGCGCAAGTCGACCCAGGGCGGCACGCCCCAGTAAGTCGGCCCAGGCCGTACGAAAGAGCGCTCCACGGAGCGCTTTTTTTCGCTTGCGGCAACGAAACTGCTGTCAACCGGCATGAGCGGCTGCCGCGTTGAATGTTCACCTTCCGAAGGGAGGTGGTCCATATCAACGAATTTCAAAGGATGTCTCATGAACAAGCTGCTCGCAGCCCTCGTCGCCGGTCTCTTCGCAGCCGGCGCTTTTGCGCAAACTCCGCCCGCACCCGCCCCCGCACCGGCTGCACCTGCCGCCGTTCACAAGGCAAAGCCGATGAAGCACGCCGTCAAGAAGCACAAGGTTCGCCACGTGGCCAAGGCGCACGCAGCTGCAGCCAAGAAGGTGTAAGCTTCCACGCTCACCGGCAAATGCCCGCATCAGCGGGCATTTTTATTGGCCTCGCGCCCTTGAACCCGCCCTCGAAGGAAGCCTTCCGATGCTCCAGCGTTTTGCCGCCCTGCTCCTGCTTGCCGCTGCCCTGATGGGATCCGCGCAGGCCCAGCAGCAGCCCCAGACCGATCTGCAACGCACGCAGTTGTCCGTTGGCCTGTACAAGATCGATGCGCAGGTCGCGCAGACGCCCCGCCAGCGGGAAATCGGCCTGATGTTCCGCAAGGAGATGCCGCAGGCCGAAGGCATGATCTTCGTTTTCGACCAGCCGGCCACCCAGTGCTTCTGGATGCGCAACACGCTGCTGCCGCTGACCGCCGCCTTCGTGGCGGACGATGGCCGCATCGTCAACCTGGCCGACATGCAGCCCATGACCGAGAACTCCCACTGCTCCGAGGAGCCGGTGCGCTTCGTGCTCGAGATGAACCAAGGCTGGTTCGCCAAGAAGAACATCAAGAAGGGCGCCAAGCTCGGCGGCGAGCTGTTCGCCGCTTCGAAGCGCTGAGCGCCCGCCTGACGCCAGCCCACGAAAAAGCCGACCCGAGGGTCGGCTTTCTCATTGGGAGAACCCGGCTCTTCAGCCGAAGTTCTTGGCCGCGAAGTCCCAGTTCACCAGCTTGGCCAGGAAGGTCTCGACGAACTTGGGGCGCAGGTTGCGGTAGTCGATGTAGTAGGCGTGCTCCCAGACGTCCACCGTCAGCACCGGGGTGTCGCCGGTGGTCAGCGGCGTGCCCGCGGCACCCATGTTCACGATGTCCACCGAGCCGTCGGCCTTCTTCACCAGCCAGGTCCAGCCCGAGCCGAAGTTGCCCACGGCCGACTTCACGAAGGCTTCCTTGAAGGCGTCGTAGTTGCCCCACTTGGCATCGATGGCCTTGGCCAGCGCGCCCGTGGGGGCACCGCCGCCCTGGGGCTTCATGCAGCTCCAGAAGAAGGTGTGGTTCCAGATCTGGGCGGCGTTGTTGTAGATGCCGCCGCTGGACTTCTTGACGATGTCCTCGAGAGGCATCGACTCGAACTCGGTGCCCTTTTGCAGGTTGTTGAG